>CACZNP010000111.1 GCA_902782545.1 uncultured Bacteroidales bacterium | reverse complement strand
GGCTGCCATTAATTTCATTTTCATCTTTATCTGTTTTAAGAGGTTAGTATTCTTTTTTGCATTTCACGCCACTAAATTACAAAAATGCAACAATCGTGCCACATTTATTCGACAAAAAAGGAAAAATTAACGCCAAACAGCCTTTTTTACCCGCCTTTGATTGGCCTCGCCGACATTCAGTGGGCCGACAATCCATTTTTTACTGGCTATCGTCCATATGCATGAAACCACTTTTTGGGGCTCCCCATTCCGTATCCTGAGTTGTTTTGCCAGGGTACTTGTGCATTTGTCAGGATTTTTGTACTTTTGCACTCAGTTTAAGAAAATACTAACTCTTTAATCAACCAAACTAAACAATGAGAAAGAATATTGTTGCAGGGAACTGGAAGATGAACACTACCGTTCCCGAAGGTGTGAAACTGGCTCAAGAAGTGAACGAGGCTGTGGCTGCTGCTTGCGACCTCAAGTGCGATGTGGTGGTGGGCGTGCCCTTCACGCACCTCACTGCGGTGAAGGCTGTGCTCGAAGGCGGCAAGGTGGGTCTGGCTGCTGAGAATTGCGCAGTAAAGGCCAGTGGCGCCTACACCGGCGAGGTGAGTGCCGCCATGGTGGCATCGACGGGGGCTCAGTATGTGATTCTGGGTCACAGCGAGCGCCGCGAGTATTTCTGCGAAACCAACGAGATGCTCAAGGAGAAGGTGGATTTGGCTTTGGCCAATGGGCTGAAAGTGATTTTCTGCTGCGGAGAGAGCCTGGAACTGCGCGAGGCTGGCAACTATGCCGACTTCATTGCCACTCAAGTGAGTGAGTCGCTCTTCCACCTCACCGAGGAGCAGTGGGCCAACATCGTCATCGCCTATGAGCCCATTTGGGCCATCGGCACCGGAAAGACGGCCACCAGCGAACAAGCACAAGAGGTGCATGCCATGATTCGTGCTCTCATTGCCGGCAAGTATGGCGATAAACTGGCCAACGACACGACCATCCTCTACGGTGGCAGTTGCAAGCCCAGCAATGCACCCGAACTGTTTGCCAAGCCCGACATCGACGGCGGACTCATTGGCGGCGCATCGCTCAAGGCAGCCGACTTCATGGGAATCGTCACAGCATTCTAAGACGTCACACAATCAATAACATCACACAATGCTTGCGACATCCATTGCATGCGATGGGTCGCAAGCATTTTTAAAAATGAACTCAAACAAGATGAGCCGCCATTCTTTGGTTTCGGTCGTGGGAGGAGTGAATGTCGACATCTCGGCAGCACTCACAACCGCCTTCGTTCATGGCGATTCCATTCCCGGAAACGTGTCGGTGGGAATGGGAGGTGTGGCTCGCAACATGGCCCACAACCTGGTGGTGCTGGGACATGATGTGCGTTTCGTCACACTTTTCGGTGGTGACTCTTTTGGCGCCATGTGCCAAAAACAATGCCACGACATTGGGCTCGACCTCTCGCTCTCTGAGCAACGGGATGGCTTGCGCAACGGGCTCTACCTGTGTGTCAACGACCAAACCGGCGACATGATCGTTGCCGTTGCCGACACCGACATCATCAACGACCTGACACCCGATTTCCTGTCTTGCCGAATCAACCCAATCAATCAATCGGAAGCCGTGGTGGCCGATGCCAACCTTTCGGTGGACTCGCTACGCTACTTGATAGACCATTGCCGTGCTCCCCTATTTGTGGATGCGGTCAGCACCAACAAGGCATTGCGGGTGGTCGAGGCTCTCAAAGAGAGCGACGCCCATAGGCTGCACACTCTCAAACTGAACAGGCAGGAGGCGCTGGTGGCAACGGAAAGCGACACGGTGGAACAAGCCGCCGCCAAACTGGCGGAGATGGGGGTCGAGCATATCTTGGTCACACTCGGAGCCGCCGGTGTGCTGTGCTGCGATGGCTCGTCAACACTTTATTTCCCGTCGCAACCGGTCGATGTGGTCAATACCACAGGCGCAGGCGATGCTTTTCTTGCGGCAGTGGTGCATGCGCTGCTCTGCGGTGTGCCGTTCCCGTTGGCTGCCCAGTACGGGCAACAAGTGGCCAGAGCCACCCTGCTCACAAAACAATCAGTTAATCCAGAAATCTGTAACATTCCCTTACCCATTCTATCATGAACAAATATCTGTCAATCTCACAAGAGGTGCAGCAAGCACTTGAGCAAGGCAAGCCCGTTGTGGCCCTTGAATCAACCATCATCTCTCACGGCATGCCCTACCCTCAAAATGTGGAAACTGCATTACGCGTGGAACAGACCATTCGCGACAATGGAGCGGTTCCCGCTACAATCGCCATCATTGGCGGCATGCTCAAGGCTGGTTGCACACCACAGGAAATTGAATATCTGGGACGAAAAGGTCAAGACGTGACCAAGGCATCGCGGCGCGACCTGCCCGTGCTCATTGCAAGGGGCGAAGACGGCGCCACCACCGTCACAACCACCATGATCATTGCGGCCATGGCGGGTATCAACGTGTTTGCAACCGGTGGCATTGGTGGGGTGCATCGAGGCGCCGAAACAACCATGGACATCTCGGCCGACCTTGAGGAACTGGCACAAACTCCGGTCATGGTGATTTGCGCCGGGGCAAAATCCATCCTCGACCTGGGACTCACACTTGAATATCTCGAGACTAAGGGGGTGCCGGTCATTGGGTTCGGCACCGACGAACTCCCGGCATTCTATACCCGACACAGCGGGTTCAAGGTCGACTACCGCATCGACACGCCCCAAGAACTCGCCGCCGCTTTCCGCGCACAGCGCGACATGGGATTGGCTGGAGGCATGCTGGTCACGAATCCCATCCCCGAGCAATATTCGATGCCCGCCGATGTGATCAATACGGCCATCGACAAGGCCATCGACGAGGCAAACCGCAAGGGAATCCATGGCAAGCAGACCACTCCCTTCCTACTCGCCAAGGTCAAAGAACTCACCGGAGGAGAAAGCCTCGATGCAAACATCCAACTCGTGCTCAACAACGCGCGACTGGCAGCACTCACCGCAACCGAACTTGCACGTTGACCATTTTATCCAAAAAACAGAGTAAACTTTGCTTTTTCAATCAACTTGCACTATCTTTGCAGGTGTTTTTCATTAACTTGACAACTATGAGGATACATACAACCCTGGTCCGCTTGCTGTGTGCCACCATCATTGCAATGGTTGCACTCGCTGGCTATGGGCAAAAACCCGACATCGTCACACACATCACCAAGAACGGACAAGTGACCATCACGGCACCGCAGGAACTCACTTTACGTTCCAACGAAACCGCCAAGTCCAAAGCCGAGAGCGGAGACAACGACGAAGACGATGCCGACAAAGAAAAAGACAAAAAAACCGACGAGTCGAAAACCGTCAAGCGAACCCACACCAACCAGCAAACCCTTCAGGCCCGTGGAGTGGGATACCGCATCCAAGCCTACAGCAACAACGACTCGCGAACGGGAAAGACAGCCGTGCAACAACGGGCCAGAGCCATCGCAATGAGATTCCCGCAATACCGGTCCTACATCTCTTACAACGCACCGGCTTGGAAACTACGAATCGGCGACTTCAAAAGCCAAGCCGACGCGCAGGCAGCATTGTCGCGCATTCGCAGCGTCTTCCCACAATATGCTCGCGACATGAGCGTCGTGAGAGACAAAGTTAACGTTTGGAGCCATGATTAAGAAATTCTTCGATAAAAACGACCAGCAACTCATCAGCAAACTGGCCGAACACTACCGCGCAATCATCGAACTGATTGGAGAAGACCCCGACCGAGAAGGACTGGCAAAAACTCCCGAGCGCGCCGCCAAAGCACTCATCGAAAACACCATGGGCTACACACAAGATGCCGAAACACTTGTGCGAAGCGCCATCTTTGAGCATCCAGGAAGCGAAGTCGTCGTGGTCAAGGACATCGAGTTCTATTCACTTTGCGAGCATCACATCCTACCCTTCTTCGGAAAAGTTTCCATCGGATACATCCCCGACGGAAACATCGTGGGACTCAGCAAACTGGCGCGCGTGGTCGAAACCTATGCTCGGCGATTACAAGTCCAGGAAAGGCTCACCGACGAGATTTGCCAACTACTCACACGCGTCCTTTCATCAAAAGGCGTCATCGTCGTGTGCAAGGCACAACACATGTGCATGATGATGCGAGGAGTCGAGAAACAAGAATCGGCAACCGTCACCATGCAGTATAGTGGTGCTTTTGAGGACGTTAATATGAGAGCGGAATTCTTCCAACTCATCGAAGCGCAAAAATAATTCATTTTTTTGCAACAAAATTTTGCCAGTTCCACTTTTAGCACTATCTTTGTACCCGCAATCAGGAAAACACCTGATTTAACAGGCGACAGTAGCTCAGTTGGTAGAGCGCGACCTTGCCAAGGTCGAGGTCGCGGGTCCGAGTCCCGTCTGTCGCTCTCGTTCTTTGAAAATACTATTGATGGCATCTTCAGGATGCTATATTTGCGACAGTAG
>CACZNP010000110.1 GCA_902782545.1 uncultured Bacteroidales bacterium | reverse complement strand
TGCTGTAAAACTTTTGAACTTTGATATTGAGTACTACCCAGGGACAAATACCCCTATGGATTATGTGAGTCACTTGTTGCTCGAGGACAAAGAAGTGACGGTTTCGATGAACAATATTGGCAAATACAAAGGATATCGTTTTTATCAAATGGGTTACGACAGCGGCGGTGGCGGCACGGTGCTCAGCGTCACCCATGATCCGTGGGGCATCATGGTCACCTATGTGGGTTATATGATGTTGGGGTTGTCCATGATGTTGGTATTAGTGGACAAGCGTTCACGTTTCAGGGCATTGCTGCGTCATCCGGCGTTGCGCTCGGCGACATGGATTGTGTTGCTGTTGGTGTCTTTGTGGACGGGCAAGGCGTCGGCAAGTGCACCGAGGGTGCTACCCGATACTGTGTCACAGCATTTTGCGCGGTTGTACATCATGCACAACGGCCGGGTTGCCCCCTTTGAGACATTTGCCCGTGACTTCGCGATGAGTCTTTATGGCAAGGACAATGTCATGGGATACAGTGCCACGCAGGTGACCACAGGCTGGATGTTCTATTACGATGACTGGAAAAACTGTCCCATGAAGCGCGGCAGGGCTCAATCTTCGCGTGGGACGGATGTTGACGACCCTCGTAACGAGTTGGCCATGATGGTTGCTACCGGGTCGTTGGTCAAGTTGTTTCCGGTCAAGTGGCATGGGCAGTTGCAGTGGTATTCGCAGATTGACGGTGCGCTTCCGGCCGACATCGACGAAGGACAATGGGTATTTGTGCGTAAGGGTTTGGACTATCTCAACGAACTCGTTGTCAAGAATGACTGGCCAGGAGCCATATCCTTTATTGACAAGTTGAGGAAATATCAGGTTGAGGAGGCTGGCGCGGATTTGCCCAGCGATGTGCAGTTCCAATCGGAGTTGCTCTACAACCGGCTTGACAATTATCGTCCTTGGGCCATTGCGCTCTTGGTGGCTGGCGTTCTCATGTTTGTGTTTACCGCTCAGTGTCTTGCTGGTCGCCGTCCCCTGCCCCGTTGGTTGTGCTGGATGGTGTACATTCTGGGAGTGGCGGCGTGGATTCATGTGACCGTTGCCCTTGCCCTGCGTTGGATTGTGGGCGGCCATTTGCCCATGTCGAACGGCTTCGAAGTGATGCTGTTCATGGGCTGGATGGGCCTTTTGTCGCTGGGTGTGTTGGCCTGTCGCAAATCAGTGTTGATGCCATTTGGTTTGTTGTTGGCAGGCTTTGCGCTTCTGGTGGCGACGATGGGCGACAATAATCCTCGCATTGGATTGCTGACGCCCGTGCTCCAGTCCCCATTGCTTTGTCTGCATGTGGCGGTGATTATGATGGCCTATTCGTTGCTTGTGTTTTTACTGCTCAATGGGGTCATGGCGTTGTTCCTTCGCAAGCATGGCAAAGCCGTTGAGCAACTGCACATTTTGGGTCAGGTATTGCTTTATCCGTCGGTGTTTCTGCTGGCGGCGGGAATCTTTGTGGGGGCCGTGTGGGCTGGCATTTCGTGGGGCTCCTATTGGAGTTGGGACCCCAAGGAGACGTGGGCGTTGATCACGTTGCTGGTCTATTCGCTGCCGCTACATGTTCAATCCCTGCGGATTTTTTCACGGCCCATGGTGTTTCACGTTTACTGCGTGGTGGCCTTTCTGTGCGTGTTGATCACCTATTTTGGGGTCAATTATTTGTTGGGCGGCATGCACAGTTACGCGTGAGGTCGAGCGGCCGCATGGGAGTTTTCCCTCATGCGGCGCACGCGAGTTGACAATCAGAGTCAGTCGAGGGTTTTCAGGATGTTGTGCAGCAACTCGAAAGTGTGCTCGGGAGCATCTTCCCAAAAGTCGGTGTATTGTTTCGTATTGTCGTGTCCGGCACCAGGTGAGTCGCTGATTACGCGCACGCTCAGGAAAGGAACATGGCGCAGGTGGCACACTTGCGCAATGGCGCCCGACTCCATGTCCACGGCCAAGGCATCGGGGAAATGGCTTTTGATTTCCTGAATCTTGGCCAAGGTGTCGACAAATTGGTCGCCCGAGGCAATCAATCCCCTTTTCGTGCTCTCATCGGGTTGTATCGCCGATAGTAGCGACCGTGAACCCTCGTAATAGAGCGGCAATCCCTGGACGGCCCCCCATTCGCTCTCGGGACCACACCACACATCATGATAGGCCACGCGCTCCCCCACTACAACGTCCATCACGTTCACCCGTGGGTCGGCTCCCCCCGCCACGCCACTGTTGATGACGGCATCTGGGCTAAAACGGCTGATCATCGCTGCCACACCGACGGCGGCATTCACTTTGCCGATGCCGCATTGCATGGCCACAACCTCGTTTTTGCCGCATTTCCCACAGTGGAACACATAGTCTTCGGCCTCCACCACGTCATGCCCCTCAAGCAAGGGCAACAGCAATGACAACTCTTTGCTCATCGCCACAATAATACCAATTTTCATAACTCTTTCATTTTTATTATTACGCAAAATTAGTGCAAATTTGGGCATTGACCAAATAATGGCTTAATAACTTGCTTGCAGCGAGCCGGATATTGCCGAGGTGAGGTAATTGCGA
>CACZNP010000109.1 GCA_902782545.1 uncultured Bacteroidales bacterium | reverse complement strand
TTCCTGTCGGTGATGTGCTCCAGTTACGAAGAGCAGGCTCTCGAAGGCGGCGACACCCGCGTGGTGCTTCACCTGCCCAAACCGCTGGCTCCCGTCAAGTGTGCCGTGCTGCCCCTGGTCAAGAAAGATGGCCTCCCCGAAAAGGCCCGCGAGATCATGGACCTGCTCAAGTTTGATTTTGCATGCCACTACGATGAGAAGGATTCCGTGGGCAAGCGTTACCGCCGCCACGACGCCATCGGCACGCCCTATTGCATCACCGTCGACGGACAGACACAAGAGGACAACACCGTGACCCTGCGCGACCGCGACACCATGCTCCAGCAGCGAGTCGCCATTGAGCAACTGCCTGAGATAATTGGCCGCGAATGCTCACTCAACGGCTTGCTGAAAAAACTCATGTGATAGCGGCAAGCACTTTACCTTTCACTTTTAAAAAAGCGAACATGAAACGATTTCCCATATTATTGATGGTTGTGGCAGCGATTGCCTTGATGGCTTCTTGCGTAGGCAATGAAGTGGAAGACAAATACAAGGACTGGCGCAACGACAACACCGAATGGTTCAACCGGCAAATCAACCGCACCGATGCCAGCGGAAAATCCTACTACCAGTTGGTGACCGCCAGTTGGGACCCCAGTGCACGTGTGCTCATCCACTGGTTCAACGACACCATGCTCACCCGTAACAACCTCAAACCCCTGTTCACTTCGACGGTAGATGTGAAGTACCGTGGACGGCTCTACGACAGCACGCCCTTCGACTCCTCCTATTTGAGCACATCCCCTGCCGACAGTATCTTCAGGACCGCGCTCAACGGCAGCATCATCGAAGGGTGGCCTCTGGCGCTCACGCACATGCATGTGGGCGACAGTTGCGAGGTGGTTATCCCCTATCAGCAAGGTTACGGAACCTCCTCATCGGGTATCATCAAGCCCTTCTCCATGCTGATTTTTAACCTGAAACTCGTGTCGATTTACGGTTACGAGACCCATTGACCACAACTGGGTGAACGTATAACCAAGAAGCCGAGGGCTGCACATTGCACCCTCGGCTTCTGTTTTCATGCCTCAGAAAGGAAACTCACTCATTGTCTTCGGCCACCGGTTCGTCGGCCTCGTCTTCTTCGGCCGATTTGGTGAACACCACGTTGTTCTCATCGGACGATGACAGGGTGAGTTTGTCGCCTGCAATGGACAATTCGTGTTGGTTCATTTTATCCGTCATGCGGCCTTTGAATATTTCCTGGAACGTTTCGCCGATGACTCCCATGAAAAAGTCACCGAACTCATTGGCAATCTCATTCACTTCTTTGCTGTTGCCTTTGGCCTTCACATTTTGCGCATGGGTCTTCACATCCTCGTCATTGAGGTCCACGCCCACCTTGTCGGGCTGATAATTGAAAGTGATCTCATTGCCCACAATGCGGTAGGTGCCTTTCTCGCTCACGCTGTAACGCACCTTGAAGGGCACACCGTCTTCACTGTCGCTCCACGTGCCATCGTACCACATGATGAAATCACCTTGAGTGCTGTCGCTGGCATTGGGTTCAAAACGCAACGACATTTCCATGTTCTCAGTGTTGATTTTGCCGCCGGTCCACAACCCCTCGAGTTGGGCGGGGTTCACACTGTTCTCGTCGCAAGCGGCCAAAGCCGTCATCATTGCAGCCATACTCATGGCAAGCATCCATTTTGTAGTTCTCATCTTATTAATAATTAATATTGGTTATGAATATCTTTCAACAAAAAATCTACAAAACCCGAAAACCGTTTCCACCGCACTTCGCTTATGAATGAATCGCTATGACACCGGCGCGGAATGTCAACACAAGGCCGACAGGCGTTTTGGGTCGCCCACAATCCACAGCATGTCGCCGGCCTGGAAGGTGAACTCGTTATCAAGGGTGACAAAATTGTCGGTGCCACGTTCCACAGCCACCAGCAGCGACTCGTAGTCCTCGCGCAGCCGAGCCCGTTCCAGCATTTTGCCCACCAACGGCGACTGCTCTCCAATAGTGAAGTGAGTGAAACGGGTGCTGTCGTTCGTTGATGAACTGGAAGGATTGCCAGCGGCCTCCACTTGTGGCAAGAGAGCCATGATTTGCTCGTCGTTGCCAATCACGCCAAGTACATCGCCTGGGAAAATGCGCATCTCACTGCTTGGCACACGGTACAGCGTGCCGCCGCGCTGGATGCTCACCACGTTCACACCATACTGCTGGCGCAGGTTGGTATTGCGCATCTTTTCTCCCACAAATGGGCATCCGTAGCCCACGTTCATGTAGGCCAGGTGGAGGTCGTTCACCAGGTTG
The DNA here is from genome assembly GCA_902782545.1 of uncultured Bacteroidales bacterium. Lineage (GTDB taxonomy): Bacteria > Bacteroidota > Bacteroidia > Bacteroidales > Muribaculaceae > Sodaliphilus. The sequence continues at coordinate 788 of CACZNP010000109.1, read as the reverse complement.
TTGGCCCTGCCGGTTCGGCGGTCTTCGCGCTCGTTGATATTCCTGATAAATTGGTTCTCTATACTCTGCATTCGCTTGCGAAGCATGGGCGACATGAGCAGCACCATCACCAGCATCAGCACAATGGTACTGACAATGGCCGTCAAGGCGGAGTAAGGGCCGTAGATGATAGCCACCATCAGCCACGACGACACCAGGATGCTGAATATGCTCATGGCCACCATCGGCACATAGGACACCTTGCCGTTGCTGGCCACCAGCGCTTCGCGCTCGTGTCGCTTGATGCTGGGCATCATGATGGCAAACAGGAATGGCGCCACAATGACGATTATCGCCCCCACGCCCAAAAAGCGTCCCCACTCTTGCGACAGGGATTGCTCAAGCATCGGCAGGAGGTAGGTGTGACCCAGCAAACCCAGTGCCACAGTGATTACCGTGTAAATCAAAAGCCGCACCACATAACGCTTGACAATGTTTTTCCACATACGGCGAGAGGCACTCACCTCGACTTTCTCGGCATCGTCGCTGTAACCGTTGAGCAGACGTGTCCACGACTTGGGAAGATAGCGCACTACTACATTGTAGCAAGGCACTGCGCCCTTGATGAAAAACGGGGTGGTGAAGGTGGTGATCACACTCACCGACACAATGATGGGATAGATGTTGTCCTCAAGCACGTCGAGCGACATACCCAGCGAGGCGATGATGAAGGAAAACTCGCCAATCTGTGTCAACGCAAAACCACTTTCCATAGCCAGTTTCAGGGGCTGTCCGGCGGCAAGCATACC
>CACZNP010000108.1 GCA_902782545.1 uncultured Bacteroidales bacterium | reverse complement strand
GTTTGGTCAGACTCATAGCCACCACCGTCAGAAATGCCCCCACGAACACCCAGTTCACCATGCTGTCGGCCACGGCATGCCAGCCACGGCGCACCCAGGTGTAGGCAATCACAAGCATGGCCAGGAAAGGAGTCACATAGTGCCCTGTCTTGAGGAAAGTGTTGATGGCCCGTCGCGACACAATTTGCCGCCAACCCACATCCATCACCACCTCGCCATTGTTCACTCGGCCAATGAATGACGGAGAAACCAATATCATGCCGATGCCCAACAGATAGGTGACGCTGGCGGTGATCACAGCGCCGCGCCATTGCCGGGGATGGAGCACGTAATAGATGGCAAGTCCGGCGGCTGCCGCCAGACTCACACTTTCGTTCATGGCACCGGCGACAAAGCCCAGCAAGGCGGCTCCCACATGCATCATCACACCGTGTCGGTGTGAGGGTAGCCATTGTAACAGAGCCAGCAGTGCAAGAGTGAGTGTTGCGCTCCATAAGTAGTTGCAACTGCCGCTAAGCCACATCAAGGTCTCGCCGGGATAGGGGAAAAATAGCAACACAAACAGGCAGGAGAGTGCAAGTGTCATGCCTTGGCGGCGGGCTTGTGCCAAGTGACACACCAAGTGCAGAAAAAGAACAAACACGGCGGCATTCACCACATTGAACACCCCTTTGCCGGTTAGCCCCAGGAAAACCTTGGCAATCATGTCGGACAGACGGCCGTTGGTGTCGATGTAGTGATACACCATCGACTGCCACAGTGTGGAAAGGTCGCTCACGGGCACCGAGGTATTTCCTTCCACAAACAGATAGGTGATATCATCGCCCTTGAGCGGGGTGAAAACGTTGAAGATCCAAAAGATGATACCCGCCACGGCCAACCCGGCCCAGTACCACCAGCGTGTGCTTGTGTGCTGTTGCTTGTTGTCCATCACACCCCTTGTTTTTCTCGTATCAGATACACGGGACGCTCTTTTGTCTCGATAAACACCCGGCCCAAATATTCACCGATGATGCCAATGGACAGCAGTTGCACGCCGCTCAGGAACAGTATTGCCACAATCAGTGTGGGGAAACCCGCCACAGGGTCACCCATGATGAGCGTCTTGACAAGCACATAGCACATGTAGAAAAATGCTCCGAGCGACACAATCAACCCCAGCAACGTGGCAATGCGCAAGGGAGCCGTGGTGAACGATGTGATACCGTCCATGGCCAACTTCAACAACCGCCATATGTTGAAGGACGATTTTCCCTCTTTGCGGTCGCCTTGCACAAAGGTGATTTCTTTCTTTTTGAACCCTATCCAGGCATAGAGCCCCTTGGTGTTGCGGGCACGCTCGCGCAAGCCCTTCAGTGCGTCGATGCACTTGCGGTCGAGCAGCCGAAAGTCACCCACGTTGGGCAACACATTCAGGCGTGTGGAGTGTTGGAGCAGATGGTAGTAGGCCAGCGAAAGCCAACGTCGCAGCAATGGCTCACGGCCCCGGCTCTCACGGCGCGCGTACACATCGTCGTAGCCTTCTTCCCATCCTTCCAGCAACTGTCCGATGACTTCGGGCGGGTGTTGCAAGTCGGCATCCATTACCACCACGGCGTCGCCACTGGCATGGTCAAATCCGGCAAGCATGGCGCTCTCCTTGCCGAAGTTGCGCGACAGGTCGATGTAGCACACCCGTGGGTCGCGGGCACGCAAATCGGCGAGCACGCTCAGCGTGCCGTCGGTGCTGCCGTCGTTCACCAGCAACAGTTGCCACTCGTACTGCGGCATGCCGCCAATGACCTGTGTCATGCGGTCGTACAGCGCGGGCAACGAAGCCTCCTCGTTGTAGCAAGGTATCAATAGGGTTATCTTTTTCATGTTGTGTCTCGTTATGGGTAGTGCAAAGATAGTGTAAGCCGAAACCAAATGCAAATTTATTTGCGATTTGGCAAGGTGTTGCCTCTCTTCGCCAACCCCACAAAGGATTTCAGTGGGTGCACAAGCCGCTGGATTATCTTGAATGGATTTGGTTTTTTGGTGATGAATGGTACGTGAAAATTTTCACATTCGGGGTTTTTGGGGTAATTTTGCCATGTTTTTTCCCCGACAGGACTGAGATGAACGAAACAAGAATATTTGATCACACTTTGCCTAATGGCTTGCGCATGGCACACATTGCCACCACAAGCCGTGTGGCATGGTGCGGCCTGGCCATTGATGCCGGCAGTCGCGATGACCGCGAGGGCGAGCATGGATTGGCACACTTTGTGGAGCACACGCTCTTCAAAGGCACTACGCACCGCAGGGCACACAACATCGGATGTCGCATGGAGCGCGTGGGAGGCGAACTCAACGCCTACACCACCAAGGAAGCGACGATGCTCTACTCGGTGTTTCCAGCCGAGCATTTGGGCCGTGCGGTGGAGTTGTTGGCCGACTTGGTGATGAACTCTGTGTTCCCTTCCGAAGAATTGGCCCGTGAGATGGATGTGGTGCTTGAGGAGGTGGATTCCTACCGTGACACTCCCGCCGAGGCTGTCTATGACGATTTTGAGGATTTGTTGTTTGCCGGCAATGGGTTGGGACACAATATCCTGGGCAACGAGCACGATGTGCGTGCTTTCACCTCACAGCACTGTATGCGTCATCTCAAGTCCTTGTATGTCCCCACCAACATGGTGTTTTTCTCGGTGGGACCCATCCCTGCCGAGCGGGTGTTCCGTTTGGCCGAGCGCCACTTTGGTGCCATGCATCATCCGCTTGTCCGCCCCTCCCGTTTGCAGCCCGACATCAATGTCCCGGACCACCGCGTGGTGGAGATAGGAGCCCATCAGGCCCACACTGTGCTGGGTGCCCGCTTGCCGGGGATGCACGACCACAGTCAGTATGCATTGGCCCTGCTCAACAACATCCTGGGTGGGCCAGGCATGAATTCGTTGCTCAACGTGGCGCTGCGCGAAAAACGGGGACTTGTCTACACGGTGGAATCGTCCTTGACCTTGCTCACCGATTGTGGGCTGATGGAGATTTACTTTGGCTGTGATGCGGCCGATGTGTCCCGCAGCCGCCGCATAGTGGAAAGGGTCATCGCCCAACTGGCCGACACGCCCATGAACCCGCGCACGCTCGATGCCCACAAGCGCCAATATTGCGGGGGACTTGCCGTGGCCGCCGACAGTACAGAGTTTGTGGCGATGAATGCGGCACGCAACCTGCTTTATCATAACCATGTGAGTGCACTTCGGGAGACAATGGAACGCATCCAAGCGGTGACCCCGCAACAACTGTGCGAGGCTGCATCGCTGCTCACCGCCAAGCACTTGTCGTCCCTTACTTTGAAATAATGATTTTTTGCCGTCCGGCAATGTAGATGCCTGCCGGTAGTCGCTGGCGCAGTTCCTGTGCTGGCACTTTGCTGGCCACCAGGCGGCCCGTCAGGTCATACACGTCAACGGGTCCGTCGGCAGTGTGTGCCTTGATGTCTTCAACAGGAGTGTGCACATCATGACCTTCCCACTTCGGTGTGGTTTCTTCGCCATAACGGGTAAGTCCGTCGAACACATACCTGGAGCGTGTGCGCAGCCATGCACGGGTGTTGTTGGCCATGGCCAGATAGGTGCCGTAGGCGCTTTTCCATTTGGCGTAGTCGGTGTCAAATGACTTTTGTACGTAGATTTGGTATTGTTGCGTGTAGTCCAACACGTCCTCCAACTGGTTCTCCATGAAATCTTTCCACACGCTGTAGTAGATGCTGTCGAATTTCTCGCCGGTACTGAAACGCAACGCTTTCATGAATCGTGCCCCGGCGTTTGTCTTGGCGCTCCAGAAGTCTTCTTCTTGGTTCACATAACTGTATCGGTAGGTGGAGTTGTCGTAACCGAAAGCCCAGTCCCAATCCCACACCGGGCCGAAAATCCATTTGCTGGAGTCGTTGGTCAAATCCTCACGATAGACCCACACGCTCTTGGGGAACAGGATTTCTTTGTTGTTGAGCAACTCGTTGACCATGATGAAGCGTGCCATCAAATCGAAGTCGACCAGTGGCTCCATGTCGTAGTTGTAATAGGCGGCCTTGGTGACCTTGTTGAATTCAGATTTGATGGTGGCCAGTGTGAGTGCTGTGGTGCTGTCGGCAAACTCCGGCTCATGGATAATCACAGGCAGGGTATAAGGTGTCGATCGGAATCGCTGCCCGGCCTCGGCATCGTAGTAGGCATCGAGTTCAAACAACACGGCCCGTGACTCGTCGGGCAAATCCACGCTGTTGTTCGAGAAGCCAATTTTTTCAGTGAGATTGTAGTTGCCCCAGTAGTTGCCGTTCATGTAAAGGTCCACCGGCACGATGTGGTTCCAGGCGGCGGTGCCCACGGCGCTGGCCACCTTCATGCCCACGGCATTGGTCATCATCGACCCTCTTTGGGCATTGGCGAGCAGTACCCAGTTCTTGCCTTTTTTCAGTCCCAGCATGCTCTTTTTGGCATCGAATTTCAGGCGGTAGGGATTCTTTGCCAAACTGTCCTCGCTCCAACTGGAGTTTCCTCGTCCGCGAATGAGCACCGAGTCGGTCATCGACGGATACACGCCCATGCCGTCTACGATGATCTCGGCCCGCAAGTAATCTTTTTTGCTGGTCACCCATCGGCCTCCGTCAATGTTGATGTAGATGCGCGGCACAGGCATGGTGGCCAAGTTGCCAAAGGTGAGTTTCATGGTGTAGAGCCGTCCAAAGGGCACGCGGTCGAGGGTGTAGAGTGTGGTGTCGTCCGACACTTGTGTCACGCTTTTGATGTGCACCATGTTGTGTTGCGGCAAAGCCACCCTGTATCGGACGGGAACGTTGAAGTTCCGTTTGGTTTCGTGCCCGGGTGTGCTGTCGTTGTCCAGATAGACCACGGCATCGGCACTCGACGTTTTGAACTCGGGCGTGAGCCAGGTCCCGATGCTGTTCACTGCGGCTGTGATGCTGTCCGCACCTATATCGCACGTCACCTCGTCCATGAGGTTGTAGTTTGTTTTCACTTTGAACTTGGCCTGTGTGATGTTGGCCAAGCGTCCCACGGGACACACAGTGGTGACACTGTCGATGTCGGTCAGTTCCTCCACCAGGTACTCGTTGTCCACGGTTCCAATGATGAGCCATTTGTGGTTTTGTTCACAACTGAGCAGCACCTCGGGCGGATACACATCAATGCGTCCATCGCGGTAACACACGAAGATGGTGTCGGCGTTGGCTTTTGTCTCTTGGGCATCCACCGTCGCACCAATCATCGCCATGATTACCGCCACGACACAACGGCACAGAATTTGCCATTTTGCTATGTGGGGCGTATTGCACATATTTCAGTCACAAAAATAGCATTTTTTTGGTTTTGTGACTGGTTTTTGTGTGAAATATTTGCTCAGTTGCGTGTTTTTCTCTACTTTCGTGAGCCAAAAGAAACATAAACAACTAATTATATTACCAAAATGAACGACGTAAACTTTTATCTTGATGCAGCCGAGAAAAAAATGAAAGAGGCTGTCGCTTTTCTCGACGATTCGCTGGCACACATCCGTGCCGGTAAAGCCAATGTGAAAATCCTTGACAGCATTCGCGTGGACTACTACGGCAGCAAAGTGCCCATTGGCAATGTGGCCAACGTGAGCACCCCCGACCAGCGCACCATTGCCATCATGCCCTGGGAAAAGAACATGTTCCGGGTCATTGAGAAAGCCATTATCGACTCCAACGTGGGCATTATGCCCGAGAACAACGGCGAGGTTATCCGCCTCAACATCCCGCCCCTGACCGAGGATCGCCGCAAGCAACTTGTCAAGGACTCGAAGAATGAGGCCGAGAAGGCCCGTGTGAGTGTGCGCAACGCACGCCGCGAGTGCATCGAGGGGCTCAAGAAGGCTGTTAAAGAAGGCATGAGTGAGGACGTGTCGAAGGATGGAGAAACCAAAGTCCAAAAGATTCATGATAAAATCATGAAGCAAATCGACGAGGTGTTTGCCGCCAAAGAAAAGGAAATCCTCACCGTCTGAGTCTGTCATCCCAAGCCGGGCTTCCGGCAGCACAATAACGAGAAACCGCCCATTCATCGCCGACAACAGAGCATGAATGAGCGATTTCTCATATTTTGTCATACTCCCTCGGCACTTCGTGCCACTCCCTCTTTGCAAGAGGGAGTGGGTCATGCTTGGCGCTTTCGTGTTATTTTCAATTGTTTTTCTTATAACTCTTCACAGCCCCGAAGGCCATGAGCAAGCCAATTCCAAACAGGGCATATACCTGGTGGGCAATGTCGTGGAAGCCTCCACCACGGATGAAAACTGTGCGGATGGCATCGATGAAGTAATGCATGGGGTTGACATAGGTGGTCAGGTATGCCCAAGC
>CACZNP010000107.1 GCA_902782545.1 uncultured Bacteroidales bacterium | reverse complement strand
CTTTTCACGGAGGATGAAACTGAGAGAAGCTAAAATCTTTTTTTTCACCGGGCTGCAAAACATCATTGAGCCTCGCGAACTCGAAGCGATGTGGCGGGTCATTACCGACGAGGTCCTACACATGGATCCTGTGGACGCCCTGTTGCGCGAAGAGGAAGAGGTAGCCGGCTTCTTTCCCACCAAGTTGGAACTGATTGTGAGACGATTGCAGCAAGGAGAACCCTTGCAGTACATCGTGGGAACGGCACGCTTCCACGGACACTCTTTCACGGTCACGCCCGCCGTGCTCATTCCACGGCCCGAGACCGAACAACTGGTCGACATCGTGGTCGATGAGAATCCTGGCACCGACTTGCAGGTGCTCGACATGGGCACAGGGTGCGGATGCATTGCAATAGCGCTGGCTCGCGCCTTGAAATTCCCAATGGTCACAGGCATCGACAACTCGGGACCGGCCCTGATGGTGGCCCGGGAGAACGCCAACACACTCAAGGCTAAGGTGCGGTTTGTCCAAGCCGACATGCTGGCCCTGGGGCATGAAGTGCCCGGACCTTGGGACATCATCGTGAGCAATCCTCCCTATGTGTGCGAGAGCGAGGCACCGACAATGGAGCGTCATGTCCTTGACCACGAGCCACACAACGCCCTGTTTGTCCCCGACGAAGACCCACTCAAGTTCTACAAGGCCATCGCACGGCACGGGCAGCAGACCCTTGCCGATGGAGGACGCCTATATCTGGAAATCAACCGAAGATTCGGCAACGAAGTGGCTCAATTACTCACCCACTTGGGCTACACCGAGGTGTGTGTGAGAAAGGACTTTGTGGGCAATCCACGCTTTGTCACGGCCACTCTACATGACGAAAATTAGTTTCATAACAATAAAAACCTGTCACAATGAAAAAAGCATTACTTCTTTTCGCGATCATCGGCTGCATAACCGCCCAAGCACAAGGCTTGAAAGCCGATTTCGCATGCCAAGAGGCGTCATCGACCTACTACTCCCAAGGATGGGACAGTGCCGATGAATTCAACACATGGACCTACGATTCCAACAGCACTAGCACTTGGACACTGGGAAATGCCTCCCAATCGTTCTCAAAAATCGACCCCACCAGCAAGTCATCAATGATTCTGAACTACAGCAGCGGGCAGAACGAAGTGGCCACCTCACCAGCCATCAACATCCTGCCTGGCAGCACTTTGGAGTTTTACTGCTACGCCAGCGGCATCTACTTGGTGTTTGGGGCATGGAAACTGTATGCCATTGTGGATGACAATTCCACGCTGCTCATCGACCAATTCCTTTGGGCGCAAGAAAATGGATATGAAGGGCCCAGTTGGGAGAAGTTCACTGTCGACCTGGCCATGTATGCCGGCAAACAAGTGAAATTCTCATTCGTTTACGATGGGGACTACGGCGAGGACGAGGCCATTGACGGATTCAAAATCACCCAACTCGACCCTGAAGCAACATCCATCACCATCAGCGAGGGGGAGACCCTGCACTTTGTGGACAATAGCACAGGGGCCACTACCTGGAACTGGAACTTCGAGGGAGGTGTGCCGGCCATCAGCAAGGAACAGAACCCTGAGGTGCAGTACAACACACAGGGCGTTTACAATGTCACTCTCACCGTGAGCGATGGCACCAACAACGACACCAAGACCCGCGAAGGGTATGTGATTGTGCGCGCCGAGGCACCTGCGGCACACATCGGCCTGCCCGATGGCGCCTATCTGTCGCCATGGTGCATGGCATTCGTCCCTCTCAAAGTGCCTCTCACCTTCCACGATGCGTCATCAGGAAACCCCAAGGAGTGGAAATGGACTTTCCAGGGCACCGATGTGACAACCAGCAATGAGCAAAATCCCACCGTCACCTATCTTAATGCCGGCACCTACGGGTTGAAACTGGAAGTGTCGAACGACGCGGGCAGCAGTACCGACGAGGTGGTGAATGCCATTCAAGCGGGCGGAACACAGGAAATCTGGAACATCGCCCCCGAGGAAAACAGCGATCTGATGATGATGGAAATGGGATGGTATGGCAACTATGCCGGAACCAACTGGCTGGGCATTGGAGAATTTGCCGAGCATTTCGACGCGCCTCTGACCGATGCTCAAATCGAGAGCGTGAATATCTACTT
>CACZNP010000106.1 GCA_902782545.1 uncultured Bacteroidales bacterium | reverse complement strand
GCAAAACGCTCATTGTAGCGAAGCGCGCGCCCTGGCTGTCGCGACTTGAAGTTGCAGCCGAAAGCCGCTCCGGCCGACACTCCCACTAGTCCGTCCACTGTGAGACCATGCTCCATCATCACGTCCAGGATGCCGCTGGTGTACATGCCGCGCATCCCGCCTCCCTCAAGTATCAATCCTCGTTTCATGGTTGCCGGTGTTGATTATGTTGCAAAAATAGTATTTTTCTCTGAACTGACACTCAACAAGGCTCAACCGATTATTTCAATGTGGCAGGACAAGTGGCGGAATCCCTACATTTGCGGCAATCTCAAGAACATTTGCCATGAAAAACACAAACAAAGAACAACTACTCTCCACCGTCAAAATCGTGCCTCAGGGCGCACAATCAATGGCCAATGGGGAGGCCGCAAGGGCTGTAGTGGCAAGCCAGGCAGTGAACGTGCGCGAGCGTGAGCAGTCGCTGCAAGTGGTTGGCACTCCCTCCCCATCGGGCTCCATCGGCGCAGGACACACGCTGGTGCTGGTGGACAACGGGCAGCACTTCTACCTCGATGACAACGTGCTTTTGGTCGACGGCACGCCTCTTCTCACTTTGGAAGGGAACTGGGTGGGCATACGGGCGGTGGGAACATGGATTGTGGTGGTGACTACGGCCGGCGTTAGCACCTTGCTGCGACAGGGCGACACGTTCACCCCAATGAATGCCAACGACGCTTTACCCGAAATAACCCTTGCCGAAGACTCGGTCACCTCTGTTTCTCATGCGGTGGCAGCATGCACTTTCGAACAGCCTTACACTCAGTGGCAAGCGCCTTTGGCCGAACCCGACGAGCGGGCATTCACCGCACTGCTCCGGGCGGCTTGGACCGATTTGCTCGATGACGCCGCCGATGCCGGTGCATTCGTTGCGCCGGTGATGGTGCGCTGGGCCGTGCGCCTGTGGGACGACAGTTACCTATGGATGAGTGCACCACAACGCTTGGGCGACTGCACCTTGAACAATACGGACAGGATCACCGCCACTGTCAACTCGCAAGGGGCATCTTTCACGGGCACAAACGCCACAACGTGGGCCATCAAGCACTACAAAATCGGGGTTCAGGTGGCCAATGGGGTGCCGCTTTCCTGGCAACCGTGGGTCAAAGCCATCGATATTTTCGCCACAGCGCAAGCAAATTTGCTCACAAGCAGCCGCATGCTGGAATACCGCTGCCTCACGCGCACTGTCGGCACACGAATCTATGAACTGGAAATGGGATTGCGACAACGGTCAGCCACGGCCATCACCCACGATTTGCTGTCTTCGGCATGGACAATGGTGGCGACAGCCGGCGATGTGGCACACCTGACTGCACAGAGTTTTGTGGAACCCGACCATGTGGTCACGCTCACCGGCGCACAGTGTGACGAGGTCATGCAAAATGCCGGCATGGCACAACCCGTGTGCCTGACCGCGGCGGGAGGAAGGCTCTACGCTTGTGATGCAACAGGAACTGTCACGCAATCGCTGCCGGGAAATCCCTGGGTGGCAGCACGACGCAGCACGCTGGTGGGCGTGGATGCCTTGGCATTGGCCGCAGTGACAAGGCCCCTCTACTCCAGTGGATTTGGGCGATATCCGGTTTACGTGTTCACCACCGACGGCATCTTTGCCATGCCACAAAGCGCGAAAGGCACAATGGGCGATGCCCGATTGGTCGACCGTACTGTCATCGCCGCGGGCACTCAACCCGTTGAGGGCGACGGGGATGTGTTCTTCACCTCAAGGCAAGGGCATCTGTGCCGTCTCAACGCCTCTCGGGTAAAAGTGGCATTGCCCGGGGTCTACGCCACGCACATGGCTTGGAACGCATCCCAAAACGAATTGTGGACAATCGACGACGACGGCGCTGTGACTGTGCTCATGCCATCAGGACGAACCTATACCAGCACTCTGACATTGGCACAACTCTATAGCGACCCCCGTTGTGCGGTGGCGGTGGATCGTGGCGGGCAAGTGCTGGATTTGGAGCAAGAACAAGCGGCCACGTTGCCGGTGACATGGCTCAGCCAGCCTGTGCTGCTGGCAACTCCCAAGCCTCGCGTCCCCTATGGCATAGTGTGGGACACACCCGGCAACGACTTGTCGCTCACACTCACCGTGAGGGCTCTGCGCGGGGTGTTCAATACCGATTATGTGATCAGCAGACACAGAATTCTCGGTCAACAAGTGCTACCCACGGCCTTGCCGCTCACAGCGCAACCGTTGCACTCGGTTCGGCTCGAGGTGGAGGGTACGGCCTCCACCGGCACATTGTTGATGCCGGCTAAACTTGTTGTCACCGAGCCATGAGCAAGTTTCAACACATCCTGGAAGAGAACCGCCGGCGCAACCTTGCACTGGCGGTTTCCTATGACCCGGTGCGAGGCGTAGGGTGCTATGGAGAACGAGTTCAAGTGGGCGACTCGCTGGTGCCGAAGGCGTTGCTTGACCAGGTGCCTCAATTCCCCTCGCTCGGCCATCTGGAGCAGCAAAGGGCACGCATACGCCACGATTTTGAATTTTGGGCGGCGACATGCGCCACCATCCAGGACAAAATCACGGCTCGCAACATCCCGTTTGTGCTTAATCGCCCGCAACGTCGGTTGCTGGCAGTGATGGAGGACCAGCGACTGGCAGGACAACCCATCAGGGTGATTTTGCTCAAAGCGCGGCAATGGGGAGGATCAACACTGGTGCAATTGTACATGGCGTGGATTCAGATTGTGCATCACCACAAATGGAACAGTTTCATCTGCGGGCATCTGCACATGACCTCGCTGTCAATCAAAAGAATGTACACGCTGTTGTTGCGAAACTATCCGCGCGAGATGCTCGACCAGCCACGCGCACTGCACCTCAAGAAACTGGACGGGTGCCAAAAGGTTTTCCATATCGAGGGCATCGACTGCCTGGTGATTCTGGGTACGGCGCACAGCGAGGATGCCGTGCGAGGCTACAATCTGGCGATGGCGCACCTGAGCGAGGTGGCTTTCTGGCCCGACACGGCCATGCACTCGCCCGAGGACGTGGTGCGGTCGGTGCAGGGTGCCATCGTCATGGAACCTGGCACGGTGGTGGTGATGGAAAGCAGTGCCAACGGAGTGGGGCAATTCTTCCACACCGAGTGGCTGCGGGCAAAAGGGGGGCAAGGCGACAAAACCCCGGTGTTTGTCCCATGGTACGAGATTGAAATCTACTCGCTGCCGGTCAAGGACACACAACAATTGTGGGAATCGCTCGATGACTATGAGCGCCAACTTTGGGACATGGGTTGCACGCTGGAACAAATCAACTGGTACCACAACAAGCGACGGGAATATGCGTCACACCACATGATGATGGCCGAGTTCCCAACCAACGACATAGAGGCTTTTGCTAACACGGGACGGAACGTGTTCGACCGCAATCAACTCGAAGCGCTTCGGTTGTCTTGCTGCCTCACACCGACGTCGGGCGACATCGAGGCCGACTACAAGAGTGTGAGGAACGTGCATTTCGTTCAACAGGAAAAAGGACCGATGAAGATTTGGCGACAACCCGATGCGAATGCCGGCAAGAACCGCTACTTGGTAGTCACCGATGTGGGAGGAAGAAGCGCCAAGTCCGACTTCTCGGTCATTGCCGTGTGGGACACGAAAGGCATTGCCGACAAGCCCGAAGTCGTGGCACAATGGCGGGGACACATCGACCATGACTTGCTGGCTTGGAAGGCCGCGCAAATCGCCACCCTCTACCGGCATGCTCTGCTCGTGATCGAAAGCAACACACTGGAAACCGAAGGCACCGAGGGAAATGCAGGACAATACATCCTGAACGAAATCGAACAGCACTACGGAAACCTCTACGTACGCAATGCCGACACAAATCACCCCAAGCCTGGATTCCAAACCAACCGGGAGAACAAACGGCAGATGATCTACAACCTCATTCGCTGCGTGCGGGACAATGCCTACATCGAGCACGACCAAGAAGCCATCAACGAGATGCAAACCTACGAACTCACCATCAATGGCAAGTTCGCGGCCATGAAAGGCCACCACGACGACATCCTCATGACAAGGGCCATCGCACTGCTCATCATCAACAAGCCACAACGAACAGTCAAGCCAATCACACAGAACGACATCCACACCCTCGCACACAACCGATTCTGAATGCTTAGTTTCTTTTTGCCCCAAAAATGATGGGAAATGTTGCGGATTTTGGGGGTTTGCTGTACCTTTGTGCATAAAGAACTAAAAAAATATCGCAATGAAAAAGCATTTAATCCTCTTGGCGATGACTGTGCTTGCCTTGAATGTGGCGGCTCAGTACACCGACATCACCATGCGCAACAGGCCGTTGTGGGTGGTCAAGCCGGACAAGACCCAAAACCGATTTGTGGTGGTGTCCGAGGAACCGCTACCCAACAATTTGTCTTCATACAACCGTATGATTTTCAAGCCGCACGTGGGAAATGTGCGGCTCACGGGAAAAGCCTCACGAACCGAGCAGGGCGACTATCAGGCAACCTTTGCGCTCGACAACCCCAAGTTGGTGGCAAAGATGTTCCGGGGATACAACGACAGCGAGATGGCACCCATCATCGTGACGGCAGATTTCCTCAACACGCACCTCCCGTTGCAGTTCTCACGCTGGAAGGAGGGGGAACAAAAGCGTGAACTCACCAACAGCCGATACCTGAATTTGCTCAAAAAACGCTATCCCGAATGGCGCATCCAAACCACCCAATGGCTTGCAAGCATCGGCGACGAGCGCGATTTCTACTTGGTGGTGTTCAAACCCACACCACGGCAGGCGCTGGCTTCGCTGGTGTGCTTTGCCCAGGGGGAGTTGGTGAGCGCCCTTGACCATCCGGCCGACATCCAACCCGAGGACGAGCGCACCGAGGACGGAAAACCCATGCACGTGTGGGCAGTGTGTGACTACGGCGAGTATTCCGTGCCCGAAATCATGGCATTCATGGCCACCGACAAGGGGCTGGAAATGTACGTGCGGCAATGGGGCAGTGAATGCTACGGCTATACAATCTACCGCGAAAACGAAAGAGGGGGTTGGGACAAAATCTCGCAACAAGCCGTCTCAGTACTCGATTGACAAAGAACCACAGTCATGGCACACCATCATGAACACTCATGCTGCTCGCAGCACGAAGAACATCAACACAGCCACCATCATGAGCATCATCATGAGCATGGCAACCTGAAAAAACAATTGGCATTGATTCTGGCCAGTGCCCTGTTGCTGGCCGGCGCCATCGTTGTGGAGCACACTTGTCATCTGGCCACCTGGCAATTGCTGTTGGTCTATCTGGTGCCCTATCTGCTCATCGGCCACAACACGCTCAAGGAAGCCATCGAAGGGTTACTGGCTGGCGACGCGTTCAACGAGCATTTCTTGATGACCGTGGCCACGCTGGGCGCATTGTGCATCGGTTTCCTGCCCGGAGCCGAAACCGAGTTTCCCGAGGCAGTGTTTGTGATGCTGTTTTTCCAGGTGGGAGAACTCTTCGAGGGATACGCCGAGGGCAAGAGCCGCGACAGCATCGCACACCTGATGGACATTCGCCCCGATGTGGCCCATGTGGAACGCGACGGCGAGGTGATTCAGGTCGCACCCGAGGCAGTGGCCGTGGGCGAAGTAATCGTCATCGGGCCCGGTGAGCGGATTCCCCTCGACGGTGAAATCATCGAAGGTGCTTCGGCTCTCGACACGGTGGCTCTGACTGGCGAAAGCCTGCCGCGGCAAGTGGCCGTGGGCGACAACGTGGCATCGGGATGCGTCAACCTATCGGGAGTGCTGCGTGTGCGCACCAGCACGGCATTTGCACAAAGCACCGTTTCACGCATCATCACGCTGGTGGAGAACTCGGGCGAGCGCAAGTCGCACAGCGAGACGTTTATCACACGTTTTGCACGTGTTTACACGCCCATTGTGGTATTTGCCGCGCTGGCGGTGGCACTGGTGCCGCCGCTGCTCGAAGGCGACTTTGCCGCCGCTTTTCCCACTTGGTTGCACAGGGCGCTCATCTTCTTGGTGGTGTCTTGCCCGTGCGCATTGGTGATCAGTGTGCCGCTCACATTCTTTGGAGGAATAGGCGGTGCTTCCCGGCAAGGCATCTTGGTCAAAGGGGGCAACTACATCGACACGCTGTCGCGCATCGGCACCGTGGTGTTTGACAAAACGGGCACGCTCACGCAAGGACAGTTTGCCGTCACTGCCGTTCACCCCGACATCTGCAACGAGCAGCAACTGCTGCACCTGGCTGCACATGTCGAGCATTATTCCACCCATCCCATCGCCGCCGCACTGCGGCAAGCCTTCCCCGATGCCGACACCGACGACTGCGCGGTGACGCACGTGCAGGAAGTGGCAGGACAAGGTGTCACTGCCCGCGTGGGCGACAAGACGGTGAGCGTGGGAAACATCAAACTCATGGACAGCGTGGGCGCTCATTGGCACGACTGCCACCATGTGGGCACCATCATCCACGTGGCCATCGACGGCATCTATGCCGGACACATCGTGGTGGGCGACCAAGTGAAAGACGACAGCGCCGAGGCTATCGCCGCCCTCAAGCGGCTGGGCGTGGACAAAACCGTCATGCTCACTGGCGACAGGCAAGAAGTGGGAAAGGATGTGGCGCGGAAACTTCACCTCGATGAGTACCACACCGAACTGCTACCCACCGACAAGGTGGCACACGTCGAAAGGCTGCTCACCCAGTTGCCACAAGGCAAGACGCTGGCAATGGTGGGCGATGGCATCAACGACGCACCGGTGCTGGCACGGGCCGATGTGGGGATTGCCATGGGGGGCTTGGGAAGCGATGCCGCCATCGAAGCGGCCGACGTGGTGATTATGGACGACAATCCCTCAAAGATTGCCCGTGCCATCGCCATCAGCCGACGCACGCTGGGCATCGCCCGTCAAAACGTGGTGTTTGCCATCGGGGTGAAGGTGGCGGTGCTGCTGCTTGCCACCGTGGGACTGGCAACGATGTGGATGGCGGTGTTTGCCGATGTGGGAGTCACCGTTCTGGCGGTACTCAATGCCACCCGCGCACTCAAGAAAACGGCTTGACAAGCCTTCAAGCCTCGGCACAGATCACACCAGGCGGGCCACAGCCAACGTAAACAATGAGATGGTGATGGATGGCACTTGACGCAATGCCTCGGCACATGCCTCGAGCGTGCTGCCGGTGGTCACCACATCGTCCACCAAAAGCACATGGCGGTTCGCCAGTTGGGCAGCACATGGGGCTGGCACATACATCCCGCGTGTGTTGAGCCACCGCTCAGTGGCACTCTTGCGGGTCTGCGTGCTGTGACGACGGCTTGCCTCTACGGCAAGAGACACCTCGATGTTCAGCGATTGACCGATGCCCCGCGCTATATATTCCGACTGGTTATAACCCCTACGAGCCTGTTTGTCGCGATGCAGCGGAACAGGCACCACCACATCAATACCCTGGAAAAAACCCGATGGCCGCATTTGGGCCACCGCCCGCGTCGCCATCCACTCGCCCAGTCGAGGCATGTTCCGGTACTTGGCGTCATGGATAATGGATGCGTAGGGGCTACCTTTCTCATAGTAGAACAAGCCTGCGGCACGCTCAATGGGCACTTTGCCGGCAAAGAGTTGTTCCATGGCATTGAACGGAATATCCTCAAAATGGGTGAGCGGCAACTGCTCCATGCAACGACGGCACACATAAGGCTCATCGGCGTCAAGGGGCTTGCCACACACCGAACAAGTGCGCGGCATCAGCACATCGATAGCAGCATGAAGCCACTGGGGGATATTCATGTCGAGGAGGGAAAGAGTCGGGATGCTCAAATTTCGTCGTAAGGCAGTCGGGCCAGCATCTCGCCAAATTTCTTGGCGGCTTCCTTGAGTTGCGGCTCCACCATCTTGAGCAAGAAGAAAGGCAAATCCAACTGCAACTCGGCAACGCTGTCGGTTACATTGATGTCACGCGGATCCAGGTTGATGATCATATTGAACTTCACTGGAGCCTGCGCCGCACCAAAGACGATGCGACGGTCCTGAACACTCTGCTCGGGGTCCACAGCAAGACGTAACGGACCCATCGGGGAATCGATGGCTATGGCATCGGCCTCAAAATGAACTTTCGACAGATTTTCGCGGGCCTCTTCAGGCAACTTGTCCAAATTGGCTTCCAAGCGCTCACTGAAAAACGACGGATTGGACAATTTACTGTAAATAGTGCTCACATTGCAGGGAATGGTCACTGCATCGCTCTTATAACTTTCCACTTTGGTAATCGGTTAATGTCAATTGAATGAATTCGCTTAATCAAAAATGTCGCCGGGCATCCAGTTCTCAGGGTCGTCGTGCCACTTCTTGAGCGACACCACATCTTCGTCCTTGATTCTTCCAGATGCCAATGCGGCCTTGATCATGGCGCTGTAGTTGGTAATGGCCTTCGCAACAAGTTTTTCTTTCTTGAGGGCCTTCGCGGCAACTGGAAACTCATAGTTGAACAAGGCCACGGCCCCCACCACTACCCCACCGGCGTCGCGGATGGCTTGAGTGGCTTTCAGACAACTGCGGCCTGTCGAGAGCAAATCCTCGATAATGACCACACGCTGACCGGCCTTGATATTCCCTTCGATGAGGTTTTCCAAGCCATGGTCTTTGGCCTTCTCACGCACATAGACATAAGGCAGTCCCAGCGCATCGGCCACAATGGCGCCCAGCGCAATGGCACCCGTCGCCACACCGGCGACAACGTCCACCTGGTCAAAGTTCTCGACGATGATGCGCGACATCTCCACCTTCACCATATTGCGGATGGACGGATGGGAGAGAATCTGCTGATGGTCGTTATACATGGGCGAGTTCCAGCCACTGCCCCACACAAACGGGCTGTCGGGCTGCAACTTGATGGCACTGGCTTGCAACAGTTTCTCGGCAATGAGTATATCTAATTGTTTCATGACGCGACGATGATTGGTTTTCAAACCACAAAGTTAAACAATTATCGGCTCACAAGCAAAAAATCCTGACAATTTACAATTATGAGGCGGAGGCATTCAAAAAAAATGGGACCCCACGGCGGGGGCCCCATTGAATGTGTTCGGCCAGCAAATCCTTATTCAGGGATTTCGGGATTTTGGTTGGCGTTAGGATACTGAGGAGCCTGCGGGTACTGAGGAGCCTGCTGCTGGGGTTGCTGCGGGTACTGGGGAGCCTGGTACTGCTGAGGCTGCTGCGGGTACTGAGGGGCCTGCTGCTGAGGCTGCTGCGGGTACTGGGGAGCCTGGTACTGCTGAGGCTGCTGGTACTGAGGAGCCTGCTGCTGGGGTTGCTGGTACTGCTGGGGTTGCTGGTACTGCTGGCCTCCTTGCGGACCTTGAGGGTCTTGGGGTCCTTGCGCGTCGACTGGAGCGGGTTGCAATTCAGGCTTTTTGTTCTTGCCACGAATTACAAGCCAAGCAACCAACGCGCCCGCTAAGGCTAGCATGATGATACCTGCCACAGGACGATAGAACAGCCAAGCCACACCAATCACGATAAACGACCATGCGAGACCCAACACCCAGCAAATGAGTCCCACACCGAAGTTCATGATCGATGCCAGGAACGGCACAACCTTGAGCAGCGTGGTGAGGATGCCGAAGATTCCCTTCAGGCCACCCACAACGAGCAGGATACCCAGGATGCGAAGAGCCCACTTGATCATGTCGTTCTCATCGTGAGCGCTCTGATACATCTCATCGCTGCTCTTGGTGCCCATTTCCAGGCGAGAGAACTTATGACCGTTTTTGGCCACATATTCCGAGAAAGTTTCGCCCTGAACACGGCCCAGGATAGAAACCACGGCAGGATCCACACGGGTGAACGTGATGCGCACGTCGCCAATCTGTGTGGCGGTCGGATCACCATAGTATACCATGTTGCCATTGACAACATAATCCTTATACTGCACCGAGCCGGTAACCGGGGTCTCGGTCTGAGCCAGCACGCGGCCATCGGCAGCGTCCTCGGCTTGATCAGCGGCCTGGTCGGCGGAGGCGCTGTCGGCAGCGGCATCCAAAGCATCATGCGACACGTTGGTGTTGCCGGGAACCTGCAACATGGCGGGTTTCGAGCCACTGATGCTGCTCACGAAGAACTGCGGCAGTTTGTAAGCGCCAAAGGTCACGTTCTCGTTGTAGACCACGTTGTCCTCGACTTCCTTGCGAACGGTGTTTCGTCCTTGATAAGCGGGATCGGCAAACGTAGAAGAGTTCACAGGGCTCGACACCCATTTCTTCTCGTAAGTGTAGGTGTGGATGGTCTCCTCACCGCCACCCAGTTTGTCACGCTTCTCGGTTTTCTCATGCTCCACCCACTGGTAGTACTCTACCGTACGGCGGATGTTGATGGCAACACCACCCACGGGATACTCAGGGTCGCTGATCGAATCGGTCGTCTCTGCTTTGGCGGTGGCATGAATGAGTTTGCCCTCCAAATCAGGATTGATTTTCGCAACGCTTTCCACGATCTCGGTGTTGGCCTGAGCCTCGTTGAGCATGTCGTCGGTCTTGACGGTACGGCCTTCGTTCCACCAAAGCAAAACGGTACCTGCGATGAACATCAGGAAACCGGCACCGATGCCTTTGAACGAATCTCCCACCCGCTGGCCATAACTGCGGGTTGTCACTGTTTGATAAGCCATAGATAATTAATAATAAATTGGTTAATAAATGATTATATTTACAAAATATATTGTTTTACAAACAAAACTCTATTCATGGAGATATTGGCTCTGCACCTCAATCCAGGTGTTGCCTAACTCACGCCACACACTGTATCGGTGCAGCCCGGCGTCGCGCACGCACAGTTCCCAGTGCTTGCCCGTCCGGTCGGTCACACGCGACACGACCATGATCTCGGGCACGCAGTCGGGGTCATCGGAGTAGCCGCCAAAGATATTGAGCGTCGACACCACCTCGCCATCGACCATGTGAACCAGCGCCGAAAGTTGGTTGTTGCCATAATCCACAAAGTGAACCATCAGCAACTCATCGGCCGTGGCGGCATCATTCTCAATGGTGGCCAGCCACCGGCCATTGGCCACCTCGCGGTCATAATATTCGGTAATGGCATCGATTTGGGAGGGACTCAGGGGCCGCACAACCTCTGGGTGTTTCCAGCGGGTGTAGGGCCAGGGTGTGTGGTTCTCGAAGTATTCGCCGGTGACGATGGCAGGAGCCACCTCATCGTCTCGATAGCCACGGAACATCGTCTTGATGTTGGATGGCACCGCCAGCCGGTAGGTGCACCTGTCGCCTTTGAGCCCGGCCAACTTGATGCTGCCGCAATGATGCTTGAAAAGCATGTACATGTAATCATCGGGCACTGGCAACTCCACGTTCTCAGAGCGGTCATGGGCCACGCAGGTGAAGCGATTCTTGGCCAGGTCGGCACGGATCACTGGCATGGGTGGCTGGGTCAGCGTGGGATCGCCTGTCAGTTGGATGTTGGGCAGCAGGTAGAACAACAGCAGCATGCTGCCGCGCAACCGATCGCGCGCTGCACCGTCAGTGACCAGCGAGTCCACGTTGATGGGGCGGCAACCCTTGCCCAGAGAATAAGCCGTAAATAATTTCTCGTCACAGTCCTCGAAGACGATGTCGTCCACCGAGTCGCCGTCGAGGTCCACAAAAGCGAATCCGCCGGGATTGGGGCCAGCCTTGCCCTGCGACACCAGCGTGTACACAGTCAACGACACCTCGGGCGAGACATCGGAAGGCTTCGCAATCAAGGATAGCGGCAGCACTGTCAACAACAAAAAGTATTTGGCCAAACCTCTCATAGACTTCAATTCATGTCCCAATAGTAGTATTCATCGATGACTTCAACCCAGGCCATGCCCAACTCACGCCACACGCTGTAGTGGGTGCCTTCCATGCTGTTGTGGCGCACATACAGTTCCAAGCCCATCGGGCCATCCATCATGGCCATGATTTCGGGTTGGTGCTCACTGTACAGGCTATCGATGTCTGAATCGTAATACACTTCCTCGCCGCCCTCCAGATATCCTTCAATAATGAGATAGGACTGCACGCAACCCTCGGCCACACAAACAAACGCCGAACAAACATTTTCGCCAACCGTGGCAAAGGAAACAAGAAAAAAGTCGCGGGTGCTCACTTCGGTCGGCAGCGATGCCAGCCACTGGCTGCGTTTCACCGAACGACCGAAAAACTCTTCGACCACTTGCTTGTAGCCATCGCCGATGCGACGGATGGGCTCAGGGCTTTTCCAGCGAGAGTATTGCTGTGGAATGTGCGTGGTGAGAAACTCATCGGTCACAATCACCGACATGATTTCGCTGTCGGCATAACCGCGAAACATTTTTTTGCTGAATGACGGGTCTTTGAGACCGAAAAAGTGGTAGTAGCAATAATATTGATCATCGGTGACACTCTCCTCCGCCTTGACATGCCTCACTTTGCCAACATGGGGCTTGAACACCATGTTGGTGTATTCTTTCATGGGGCGATAACTCGATTCTTCGCCATTCAATATCCGCGCCACATATTCGTTTTTGCCTTGATCGGCCACAGCCAATAGGGGTCGCTGCGATAGTGTGTAGTCTGTTTTGGGGGCAAGTACAGAAAAAATAGTGTTAATTGGGGCAAACCCTGTTTGCAGGATTCTACCTACCACCTCATCAGCCACTGGGATGGGTTTCATGTCGCGGGCGGTGGAATAAGCACGATAAACCGACGCATCGAGCGACTGAAGCACCAAATCATCCACGCCGTCACCGTCCAAGTCTTCCAACGCATAAGACGTGAACACAGGGTCGCCAGGTTCCAGCCATTGCAGTACATCAGGCAAGCCATTATAAATCACCGCACGCTGACTACTGGTCAATCCAAACACAGGTAGTGAAATCATCAGTGATATCAATACCAACAACCCGTTACGTCTTGCTTCCATAGATTTCAAAAAATATAATTTTTTGCAAAAATAGTGATTTGATTGCTTTCCATGTTAGGATTTTTCTAACAAAAAATTGTACAAAACGAACATTTTCACTTTAGAAATTTGCCATTTTGTTACCTTTACAACACTTTATGCGCTGAAAACGTGCACGATAGAATGGCAAAAAATGCCAAGGGTCACACCAGGCGGGCCCTGAACTGCGACGGGGTGATGCCATGCTGCTGCTTGAACATGCGCGAGAAGTGGGCCATGTCGTAGAAGCCGCAACGCTCAGCCACCTCACCGATAGGCATTTCCATATCCTCTTCAAGCAGATGCTTGGCCTTGCTCATGCGCACCTGGTTCACATACGACATCGTGTTCAAGCCGGTGATGGCAAGCACTTTCCGACGCAATTGCGATGTGCTCATGCTCATCTCGAAGGCGATGTGGTCAATGTCGATGTGGCCTTGCGATCCCAACTCTATCTCGCGGTTCACTATGTCGATGAGGTGGTCCAAAAACTTTCGGTCACTGCTGGTGAAAGGCTCATTGGGATTGTAATCGCTGTCGGTGTAGTCCTGGGCAAAGACGGCACGAAGAACTCGACGCTGCTCGAGCAACTTGCTGATGCGCACACGCAACTCCTCGCTGTTGAATGGCTTGAGCAGATAGGCATCGGCCCCGGCGGCAATTCCCGCTATGCGGTCGGCCTCGGTGGCACGTGCCGTTACCACAACAATCGGAATGTGGCACAACACTTCACTGGCGCGCACTTGCCTGCACAACTCATAGCCATCCATCTCAGGCATCATCAAGTCGGTCACAATCAGGTCGGGAACGCTTTCGGTGGCTTTGCTCAGGGCCTCGCGGCCGTTTTGCGCGTACGACACGATGTATTTGTCATGCAGTTGTTGCCCTATGTAACCTGCCACATCGGAGTGGTCTTCCACAACAAGTATGTGAGGCAGGTCGTCGGTGCGGTCATCATCCACGGGGGGGGCTGTCTGGGTATTGTCATCGACAAGGGTTTCAACAGGCTTTACAGGTAGCGCATCCACAGCCTTCCAGGTTCCGTCGCCATGCTTGAGAGGAAGGCTGATTTCGAACACCGTGCCCTCGCCGGGGCGGCTGTGAACGTCGATGCTGCCATTCATGGCCATCACCATCTGGCGGGCCAGCGACAGGCCGACACCCGTGCCGGCACTGACTTTGCTGTTGCTCTGACTCTGATAGAACGTCTCAAAAATGTGAGGTAAATCCACGGGGTCGATGCCCATGCCAGTGTCGGCCACCGTAAGGTGCAGATGATCTTTTTCGCGACGCGACGTCAACAGGATTTGGCCATAAGTGGGCGTGAATTTCACAGCATTGGCAATGAGGTTGCTCATCACGCGTTTCACGTAATGGGGTACAAAATCCATCGTCACCGATGGTTCACGCGAGGCAAATGAAATGTCGATGCGCTTGGTGCGGCACAACTCCAGGTAACTGTCCACTATCATCCCGATGAATGCCACAATGTCGCCTGTGCGCCAATCGGGGGTCCCCACCGCGCTCTGCACCTTGCTGATGTCGAGCAACTGGTTCACCAGGTCAAGCAGGTTGTTTCCTTGGCGGATAATGGTCTGCGCCTGCGCACGCACGGTCTTGGGGTCGGTTTGGGTCACGGCATTCATTTCCTGCGCCACACCCAGGATCACCGTGAGCGGTGTTCGGAACTCATGGGTGACATTGGTGAAGAAATCGGCGCGCACATTCTCCATGTGGGCCATGAGTTGCTGGTGACGGGCACGCATTCGCAAAGAGTAGACGAGAAAGCCTATGGCCCCGGCAGCGAGCAACAGGATGAGAACCGTCATCACGATAAACATGTTTTTGGCGTGATGCTCGGTGGTGTACAGGCGGTTGATGGAATCGATTTCGCTTTGGCTGCGGTCACGCACAAATTTCACGCGCAAATTGTGCATCTGGTTCACCTTCTGGGTCCCGAGCAAACTGTCCTGCATCTGTCGGCTGCTGATGTAGTATTTCAAGGCCTGCTTTGAATCGCCCTGTTTATCGGCTATCTGATAGAGCAGGTCGTTGATGGCCGCTTGATGCTCCAGCGAGTTGATTTGTGTGGCAATGGAATCGGCCATCGCCACATATCGCCGGGCTTGGCCCAGGTCATTGCGCTTGATATGTACTTGCGCCAGGGCCTGGCAGGTTTCCAGCCAGTGCCACGAGTCACTGTTCTGGCGCAACAGATTGTAGGCAATTTGATACTCTCCCACAGCGCGGTCATATTGCCCGGATTTCTCATACAGGCGCCCAAAATGCATGTGGCACAATGAGATGCCCAGGTCACTGCCGGCTTCGGTGTTGAGTTCAAGGGATTTGCGGTAATAAACCCACGCCGAGTCCATTCGCCCGTGGTGTTCCATGATAGAACCCAGGTTGGCATAGTTGATGGCTTGACCCAAGGCACTGCCAAGCGCCCTCTCGCCCTCAAGGGCGGCACGGAGCACGCTGTCGGCGGCGGTGTAGTTCTCGATGGTCATGTAGATGTTTCCCAAGCCATTCAGCGACACCACACGGTTTTTACGGGCTTCATCGCTCGTCTTGTCGCTGTATTGCTCGCAACAGAGCAGGGCGCGGTAGTGATAGGTCGTGGCATTGTCCAAAATGCCCAACCGGCGGAAATCGGTACCCAGGTTGTTCAAGGCACGCACCGCCTCTATGGTGTCGGCCAGTTCCACAGCCAATTCCAGACAGCGGTTGTGAGCCGCTATGGCATCTTCAAACCGAGAACTGTTGCGATAATTCTTGCCCAGTTTGTTGTAGGCAAGCATCTGGCCGACTTTGTCGCCGGCATGTTCATACTCATTGGCCATCACGGCCAGGGAATCGGTGTGGTTAATGGACGCAAGCACACTGTCAATGCTGGCTCTGTGGGCTTTGTCGTCCTGATTGCCGTGGTGGCCACACCCCGACAACGCACCAATCAGCCATGCCAATAAAACAACGGGCCACACCCTGCGACGCAGCCTTTTGCATCCTTTATTTGCTCGTGCTTGTCTCATTGCCATCACAAATATAGGATGTTTTTTCTTTTTTACCAATAAAATGGCTAAAAAACGCTTTTCCCCTCGGCAACGGAATGCTACACGTGGAAGGGATTGGGGGTCTCGAATTCGAGCACCTCGCCGGTCACAGGATGGCGAAACGCCAGTTTGTAGGCATGAAGGCACATGCGGCTACCGGGATTGTCTTGATGGCCATACTTGCCATCGCCCACCACGGGGTGACCGATGTCGGCCATGTGAACGCGGATTTGGTTCTTGCGACCCGTGAGCAGTTTCAGTTCCAGCATGGAACGGTCATTGCCGGATTGCAGCAAGCGCCACGTGGTCACTGAGAACTTGCCGCCGTTGTTCACGCGACTGCTCACAACGGTCATGCTCTGTGTGTCTTTGAGCCAACTCTCCACACGGCCCTCGCCCTGTTCCATCAGCCCATGGACAACTGCCACATAGCGCCGATCGACCACAATGTTTTGCCAATCATTGACCATGGCTTGCTGGACATCTACACTCTTGGCATAAACCATCAGGCCCGAAGTGCGGCAATCCAGCCGGTGTACCACATGGGCCGTGCAGCGCTGTCGGGTCTCGGCAAAATGCTTGTCGAGCAGGTTCTTCATGTTCAGGCTACCTGCTCCCACACCCATCGACAGCACACCGGGCCGCTTGTCGACAACCACCAGCCAGTCGTCCTCGTAGACGATGTTGTAATGAGGACTGCGGGCGGCAGGACTCTTGGGGCTCCGGCTAATTTCAACCACACTGTCGGGTGGCACCGGAAAGTCCACATGGGTCTGCCGATGGCCGTTGACCAGCACGCCGCCATGGGTCAGAATGGATTTGGCCTTGTTTCGGCTGATGCCATCCAGAAAGTGGGTCACACAATCCAGCAATGGCATCTCATCCTTGGTGTGAAACACCAGGGTCTTATCGGTTGCGCGCGGCACGCGGTGGTTGTGGCTACGGTTCATCTCAATTTATTTCGTGCTAGGATTTTATGCTCGGGATCCCCCTTATAAATCACTTGTCAAAAATGTGCCGTAACCGGCTGAATATCCTGTCCTTGGTCGATTCGCTGGGTGTCACGTTCGACGAGTTGCGAAGCGCCTCAAATGCCTTGCGCTCATCGCTACTGAGTTTTTCGGGAACATACACCATCACATTGATGAGCAGGTCGCCAGTGCCATAACGTTGGGCGTTGGGCAAGCCTTTGCCACGAAGTCGCAACACGGTGCCGGGTTGGGTTCCCGGCGTGATGGTCACGCGGGCATGCCCATCGACGGTGGGCACCTCCACCTTGCCACCAAACACGGCGGTGGGGATGTCAAGCATCAAGTTATAGATCAAGTCGTCGCCATCACGCACCAACTGTGCGTCGCGCACCTCCTCAATAACGATGTACAAATCCCCCGGAACGCCTCCGCCAGGAGCCTCATTGCCGCCACCGCTCATGGTGAGCATCATCCCCTCGGCAACGCCGGCGGGAATGTTCACAGTCACCACGTCTTCCTTGCGGAGCAAGCCCTTGCCACTGCACTTGGGACAGCGTTCCTTGATGATTTTCCCCGAGCCGCCGCACACATGGCAAGCGCTCTGGGTCTGCATGCGGCCCAGCAGGGTTTGGCGCACGGTGGTTTCCACGCCGCTTCCGTGGCAATTGCTGCACGTCTCCAGCGCAGTGCCGTTTTTCGCACCGGTACCCTTGCAGTCGGGGCACGACACCATGCGGGGAATCTTCAGTTTCTTTTCACAACCACGGGCCACATCGGCCAAGGTCACTTTCACGCGGACGCGCAAATCGCCGCCTCGACGCTGGCGTTGCCCGCCGCCACGGCTGGCGCCGCCTGTGAAGAAGTCGGCAAATCCACCGAAACCGCCAAAACCGCCCACGCCCTCAAACATGCGCAAAATGTCCTCCATCGACATGCCACCGCCCGAGAAGCCGCCACCGCCCATTTGGTCGGCGGCAAAACCGAACTGGTCGTAGCGAGCACGCTTGTCGGGATCGCTCAGCACCCCGTAGGCCTCGGCTGCCTCCTTGAATTTTTCCTCGGCGGCTTTCTTCTCGGCCTCGCTCTTGTCCTGTTGACGGTCGGGATGATATTGGATGGCGAGTTTGCGATAAGCCTTTTTCAACTCATCGGCTGTGGCGGTTTTGCTCACGCCCAGCACCTCGTAATAGTCTCTTTTCTGTGCCATTGCTTGACTTTAACCTCTTTCTTTTCTACCTCTTTTCTCACTGTCCCACGACCACTTTGGCGTGACGCAACACTTTGTCATTAATCATGTAACCCTTGGTGGGGGTGTCAATGACTTTGCCGCGCATCGACTCATCGGGCGCGGGGAACATGGTCACAGCCTCGTGAAGGTCGGCGTCAAAGTCTTTCCCGGTCGACTCGATGGGAGTGACATGCTGTTGTTCCAAATATTTCACAAACTTGTTGTAGATGAGGTTCACACCTTCTTTCAGGCTGGCCACATCTTCACTGCGGTCAATGCTCTCAAGGGCACGCTCAAAGTCGTCGACAACGGGCAACAAGTCGCGCATGGCGCCTTCGGCACCATTCTTGAGCAAATCCATTTTCTCCTGACGGGTACGCTTGCGGAAGTTGTCAAAGTCGGCCATCAGAAACAGGTATTGGTTCTTTTCTTTCTCGAGTTGTTGCTCCAGGGCGGCAATGCGTTCCTCGGCAGTGGGTTGCTGAGGCTCCTCGGCAGCCAACTGCTCGTCGGTGGCGGGTTCCACTACTGGCTCTTGCTTGATGGGCTCCTCGGCAGGAGCCTTTTTCTTATCTTTCTTGCTCATGTTTTTGTTCCTTTCTTTATCTCATGCGAGAGTGGCAAAAAACGCGCCACTCACAGCGCTGTGACAAAAGTGTCACAGCCCTCGAAACTGTCACGCAGGGCTTCTGCCATTTTGACATCATCAAAAATCCCGAATATCGACGAACCCGACCCCGACATGGCGGCATACTGGGCTCCGCCACGCAAAAGCGACAATTTCATGCGCCACAACTGGGGATAGGCGGCAAACACGCTGGGCTCGAAATCGTTTTTCACCACGCCATCCCACATGGGGAGTGGCAACGACACATCGGTGCGCAAATCACTGCTGGCGGGCGCAGGCGCCACATGACTGTAAGCCGTCTTGGTCGAAACACTCACCGGGGGTTTCACAAGCAACAGGGTCTTCCCTTGCACATTCACATCTATCGGGGTGAGCACATCGCCTATTCCTGTGGCCAGCATGGGACGGTTGTAGACGAAAAACGGACAGTCGGCACCCAGTGTTGCGGCCAATGCTGCCAGCCTGTCCTCCGACACACCCAGCGAAAACATCGCATTGAGCATCGTCAGCACGTGGGCCGCATCGCTTGAGCCGCCTCCCAATCCGGCACCGTCGGGGATGTGCTTGTACAGGTACATCTCAACGGCAGGCACGGCATAGTGTTCCTCCATCAGGCGGTAGGCACGCATGACCAGATTTTTCTCCACCGGGCAGTCCACCGTGCGCCCATAGCATTGCAGGGTGGTTTCCCCACTCGTCGACGGCACGATTTCAAGCACATCGGTCACCGCAATGGGATAAAACACGGTTTCCAGATTGTGGTAACCGTCGGGGCGGCGCGACACAATGTTCAGTCCCAAGTTGATTTTCGCATTCGGAAAAGTGATCATATTTGTCTGGATTTCTTGGTTGCAACAGTTCAAAAAACAGGGCCAGTCCTGTCACAGAATGGGAGAGAGCAGGCGCACAATGCTCTCCAAGGCTTTACGCCACAACGGGCGATGGCGCCAACGGGTGAGGTGTACCCGCTCGCATTGCGATTGGTCCGACTCAAAGATCGCACACATGCGGGCATTGAACGCCTTGCCGTAGACCAACGCATTGCACTCAAAATTGTGCTCAAAACTGCGGAAGTCAAAGTTGGTGGAACCTGTGGTCACAAAATCGTCGTCCACAATCACCACCTTGGAATGCAACATGGCTGGGTCATAGAAATACACCTTGATGCCGGCAAGTATGCACTCCTTGATATAGGATGCCGAGGCAAGGCCCAGCAACCGGGAATCACAGCGACGGGGAAGCATCACACGCACATCCACGCGCGACAGAGCCGCCGTTTGCAGCACCTTGAGCAACGCATCATTGGGAAGAAAATAGGGGGTCTGGATCCACACGCGCTCACGGGCATTGGAAATGGCATGGATAAACACCAAGGCGATATTGCTCCAACGCCCGTTGGGACCACTGCCCACAATCTGCACACCGTCGGTGTCGCTGGCCTCCAACGGCAAAGCGGTAGTGTCCTCCACAGGAAGCGGACGACCCATGAAATTCCAATCGATGGCATAGACATACTGCAACGCCGACACGGCCTCGCCGGTGATGCGCAGGTGGGTATCACGCCAGGGACGGTTGCCGTTATCGCCGGTCACATAGCGGTCGGCGATGTTCATGCCACCCACATAGCCCACCTTCCCATCGATGATGACAAGTTTGCGGTGGTTGCGCCAGTTCAGGCGGTTGGCAAACTCGGTGAGCGTCACTTTCAGGAATGGATAAGCCTCTACCCCATCACGACGCATGCGGGCAAAGAAACTGGAATTGAATGTGTAACTGCCCAAATGATCATAAATCACACGCACAGTCACTCCCTCACGGGCCTTGGCAACGAGGATATCGCAGATCTCTCGCCCGATGGCATCGTCTTCGAAAATGTAGTACTGAAGGTCGATGTACTCACGCGCGGCAGCCAGGTCGGCCTTGAGTTGGTCAAACTTGGGCTGGCCCTGGGTAAAGATGTCGATATGGTTATGCGCGAAATAATGGGGCTCCACCAGTTTGTTGACAAGACGCACCAACTGGCGGTTTGTATCGCTCAGCGGCAAGCGGTCTATGTTCACGGGAGCAAAATGATGACGCGCACGGAGTCGCTTGCGGTTGCGGCGCGAGATCATACGCATGCCTTTGAGTGAACGGCCAAACAGCAAGTACAGAATAAAACCCGCCACCGGAAGCAAAATCAGCACGGTCACCCATGCCAGTGACTTCACTGGGTTGCGGTTCTCGCCCACAATCACGCCTATGGTGACTATAATAGTAAGAATATACAATATCGAAAAGACATTGTATACTACATGGGCATAAGGGAATATCTCAAGGACAATCATCACTTCACCACGACCTTGCGCGACCACTGGTTGTTATATCTGACAATATAAAAACCCTTTGGCAGGTCTACGGACACGCGGCTATCGGCAGGAACACGAACCGACTTGAGCAACTGGCCGGTGATGGAGTAGATGCAGAATGTGGCATCCACATTGCCAGCAGCAAGATTGACGCGGCCCACACCACCCTCAATCACGGGTTGCGACGCCACATTCTCTATGCGCGACGTCACACCTTGATCGGGCATGGCTGCCACCCTAAGGGTGGCCAAAGCCAGAACGGCTACTGTTATGTGGACCAATTTTCTCATTCCAACTTGCAAAATTAAACGATTGAGATGAAAAAAACAAGTGTTCTGCACAATTTTTCTTCATCTCAATCGTTAACACGCAATTTTCGTGCCAAAATCGGGCACGACCGCTGCGCAACGGCTATTCCTGGTCGAGCACGATGGTGATCAGTGCGGTGATGTCGGCGATTTGTGTCTCGCCATCTTCGTTCACATCGCTACGCTCATTGCTCTCTCCGTCCAGTATCAGCGTGATGAGTGCGGTGATGTCGGCAATGCCCACTTCACCGTCACCATTCACATCGCCACGCAAATAACTCATCACGAGGGTGACGGTCTCCACATTGGACCAGTCGCTTTCCGCAGCGGCATTCTCATCGTCGGGAATGGCCTTGACACGGAACGAGTAGGTTCCGGGCTCCAGATCGGTCACAGTGTACTGTTTCTCAGTGATGCCGGTGATGGTGCGATAAGGTTCTTCATGACCCGCCTGGGTCACATCGCCACCGTACACCTGAACTTGTGTGATAACTGCCGCCTTGCGTTTGGCTTTAGTGGCGAAAGAAACCGATTGTGATGCCTCTTTGTCAAACAGCACCACATACTCGACTTCGGCATTGCTGGGCAATGTGATATCAGTCGACTGGGAGCCATAGGAAACTGTCAAGCCCACGTTGGTGCTCGATCCATTGGCCTTGGCCTTGAATTTGACCGATACCTTCTCATGGTCTCCAGCATCAATCACGGGCGACACCAGTGTGCCAGTGTATTGGTTCGATCCCAATTTCAGGCCGCCCTGGGCTTTGTACACGCGGCTGCCTGTCCAGCCAGCCACATCGGTCACGTTGTCCAGCGAGGAAGAGATGTCGGCCGTTCCCGCCGCATTGCACTTGGCAAATGTTTCTTCAAGCAACAATTCCAGTGTGACTGGGGTCAACTCGAGCGTATACGTGCAATTGACTGCGGGTGTGTGCTCCCACGAGGCCGTGAACGAGGTGGACTGCACATCGGTGGCCTCGGCAAGCACGGGGGCGTCGAGCGTGGGAATATCGGGCTTGATATACCAAAAACCTACCGTACCATCGTTGTTGATATAAATGTCGGTCACTGGTTTGCCCAGATAGCCGGCATTGCCATTGGCCGAGTAACTGTTCGACATGTTGAGCACGGCGGCCGAGTCGGTGAAATTGTGGTTGGTGCGGCCATAGCAGTCGGCGTCCTGTGTATCCATACTCAAGTCATCATCGGCAGGTATGATGGTCATCAATTGCACCGACTGGTTGTTTACCGAGTTGTCGTTCCAACGACTTGATATGTACGACACGTGTTCAATGAGCATTCCTTCGTCCTGAATCTCGGCATCCCAGCCTTGCTTACGGCGGTTTTCAAGAATGAAATACTCGTTGCTGGTCTTGGGGCTTACTATCTTGTAAGCCACGTCTGTCTCGGCGCTCTTGGCATTCCAAATGGGCAGGTTATAATGCGTGCCGGCAACTGGCGTCTTGAGCGTCACCCATCCCATGAAACTCTTCTCGTAGGCGGAATATCCAATAGGACAGGTGCCGTCCACTCCGTTTAATGAGCCATTGTAGCAGCCATGGTCCATCAGGCTCCAGTCGCCCATGCCAAAGTACCCGTAATCATATGTCGTCTCATAAAAATCGGGCAAACCCAAACAGTGCGAGAACTCGTGGCAGAAGGTGCCAATTCCGTCTATCTGTGTGCCGTTGTCATTGCTGCCGCCCACCTCATTAAACACCGCAAAACGGTCAATGGTGACACCATTTCGCGTGCGCGAACCGGTGCCGTCGCCATAATAATATGAGGCACTCGACAGGCTCCATTGGCAAGGCCATACGGCATCCATCACAATGCCATAGGCCTGGGCCTCGCCCACACCGGCATAGACCACGATGCACACATCGGCCTCGCCATCGTTGTCGTTGTCATAGAGCGACCAGTCAATGTCATTGCCGGCCTTGTCAATGGCTTCGCCAACCATTCTCGCCACACCCTTGTCGTTACTGTCGGGGTCATAGGGGCTTTTGTTCCCGCCATAAACATTGCGGTTGGAGTTTAGCGTATAAATACCATACACATCAAACTGCGGGGTATATTTGCCATTGCTTTGGTCAGCAAAATATTGATACACGCTCTTTTCACCGGTGGTGTACTGGGCCACAAAATCGGCCTTGGTGTTCTCCATCTTCTTGTCCTTGTACTGGACCAAGATGATGGGCACGCGCGGCGAACCGGTCACGGGAACCTGCGTGGCACCCACCTTGCGGGGTGGCGTGGCAGCACGGGCGCGACGGGCCTTGGCACTCGCAAGGGTTGCCACGCTCAGGTCGTTATTGGCCACAAAGGCTTGCTCGGTCGATGATCGGAACTCTTTGTTGTGGGCCAGCACGGTGCTCAAGCCCTTGGCGGTCTTGTAATAATAGTCGCCATCGGCACCGCGAGAAACGGCCAGGCCTTCTCCGGCGGTGACCGACGCCGAGAACCACTCATCTCCCACGGGTTCATATTTCAAAACGGTTCCGTCGCTCTGGACATGAGTGCGAACTCCTCGCTTCACAGGCACTGCCATGGCCGAAACGGCCACAATGGCACATGCCAACATGCAAATGAGTGATTTTTTCATATCTTATTCTGTTGTGTTATTTTCGTCATCGGGAGCGGTTTCATCGTTCTCAATTCCCATGATTATGTTGATAAGTGCCGTGATATCGGCAATTCCCACCTCGCCGTCATTGTTCACATCGGCAACAAAGAGCAAGTCGCCCTCGGGTTTCTCACCGCTCAGGATGATGTTCACCAGTGCGGTCAAGTCCGACACACCGATTTCTCCATCCATGTTCACGTCACCTTTCTGCAAGGGTTTGGGAGCGGCCTCGGCAATGCCGGTCAAGGAAACAACCACATCCTCGGCACCCTCGCTGCCCACAGTCACGGTGGCGGTGTAAGTGCCTGCGGCGGTGGGTGCGAACACCACGGCCACGGCCACGCTGTCGGTGGTGATATCGGCCAAACGCAATGTGTCAACGGGCAAGACAAACATGCCGGTCTCATCATTGAGCGTGAAGCCCAGGTCACCCTTCAGGTCGGCCACATGCACCGACACATACAGGGTGTCGGTGGTGCCCTCGACAACGGTGCCAAAGTCCAAAGCATCGGAATAGGCCTCGATGACGGGCGTGGGCTCTTCACTGGGAAGCAGGGTCACTTGCTTGGTAGCGGTCCATTCGCTCTCGGTGCCATCCACGTACAGCGCTTTCAACTTGAAGTTGTAGGTGGCTCCTCCCACAAGGTTTTCAACGGTGTATTGCTTGTCGGTGATGCCGGTGATGATGCGATCGTGCTCGTCACCCTCCTCAACGGCAGCGCGACGACGGGCGCCCGCAGCCTCGGTGGGATCGCCGCCAAAAATCTGCACATGCTTGAGCATCACGCGCTTCTTCACTACCGTACTCTCCACACGAACCTTGCAGTCGGGTGTGGTGGCGCCGGACAACTTAGCCACATAGACCGAGTCGGTGGCGATAAGGGTGAATGTCTCGCTGGCAACACTCTTGCCATTGGCATCAAGCAAACTCACCTTCATGGGTACGTCGGTGTCCCGTGCATAGTTGCGGGCGGTCAATTTCACCGTCACCACGCCCTGATGCTTCGTGGCATCGAAGCCTGGACTGGTCACCGAACCGTTGGCTGTGTTGTTGCCCAAGCGAATGTATCCGGCTGTGGTCTCGTTGAAGGTACCACTGGCGCTACGGGTCCACGTGGTGTTGGCCGGAACCTCGAAACTCTCCTCGAGCAGCATCTCAGCCTCGGGAAGAGGCGGCACATAACCGTCCTGATTCACTTGCAACGTGTAACTGCTCACGTTTTCCGCTTCGGTTTCATCGGTCCAAGCGGCAGTGAACGACGACGAGGTCACCTGCTCGGCATCGGCATCGAGCAACACGGGATCCACCACTTGAATGCCACCCTGGCCTTCCATGAAAGTGAAGGTGACGGTGCCATTGTTATTGATTTTGATTTGGGTCACTGGCTTGCCCAATTTGCCCGCGCCACCTGTAGTGCTGGCAAGGCTGCCGTTTGCCCTCAAGTTGAGGCCGGCGTAAGGCGACGAATTATCACTAAACTCGTACTTATTGTTCTTTCCCCAGCAGTCGGCATTTTCTGAATACTCACTCAAGATATTATCGGCGGGCATAATGGTCATCAACTGCACCGATTTGTTGTTCGGGGTGTTTTCGTCCCAGCGACTCTGCACAAAGGTCACATGCTCAATGAGCATTCCCTGATCGGCAATCTCGGCGTCCCAGCCTTGCTGGCGGCGGTTCGACAAAATGAAGTATTCGTCCGGGTTCAGGTCGCTCACAATCTTGTAGGCCACATCGGTCTCCTCGCTCTTGGCATTCCAAGTGGGCAGGGTGTAAGTGGCACCGGGGGCGGGGGTTCGCAATTCCACCCAACCCATGAACTCCTTCTCATAGGCGGAATACCCAACAGGACAGGTGCCGTCCACACCGTTTGCATAGCCATTGTAGCAGCCACCATCCATCAGGCTCCAGTTACCCATACCATAGTAACTGGCATAATTGGTGGCGTAGAAATCGGGCAAGCCCAAGCAATGAGAAAACTCATGGCAGAAGGTGCCGATTCCGTCCATCTGCTTGCCACGGTCATTGCTGCCGCCCACCTCGTTAAACACGGCAAAGCGGTCAATGGTCACATCGTTGCGATACCGCTGACCGGTTCCGTCGCCATACATTTGACCCGTACTCAACTCCCATTGACAGGGCCAAACAGCGTTGGGGACAATGCCATAGGCCTGGGCCTCGCCCACACCGGCATAGACCACGATGCACACATCGGCCTCGCCGTCGTCGTCGTTGTCATAGAGCGACCAGTCAATGTCATCGCCGGCCATGTCAATGGCTTCGCCCACCATTCTTGCCACACCCACATCGTCGCTGCCAGAGTTGCCGCCGTACACACTGCGGTTGTTGTTGAGCGTATAGATGCCGTACAAATCAAACTGGGGGGTGTACTTGCCGTTGCTCTGGTCGGTGAAATATTGCAAAACGCTGTTTGCACCGTTGGTGTACTGCTCCATGAATGCTTCCATCGTGTTGCTCATCTTCTTGTCCTTGTATTCCACCAGGATAATGGGAACACGGGGCGAACCGGTCACAGGAACCTGCGTGGCACCCACCTTGCGGGGGGGAGCGGCCGCACGGGCACGACGGGGACCGGCCGCAGCACTCACTTGGGCAGCCATCGTCATCAGGTCTTTATTCGCGGCCACAAAGGTGTTCTCTGCGCTGCTGCGAGAGCCTTGGTTGTGAGCCATTATTTGCGAAACGCCACTGGTGGTTTTGTAGTAGAAGTCGCCATTGGAGGCCATCGACAGCGTCAAGCCATCGTCGGCTGTGACAAAACCGTGATGCCACTCATCGCCCACTGGACGCACACGAATGGTGGTGCCGTCGCTTTGCACATGTTCTCTGACTTCGGGTTTAACAGGTACTGCATTGAGTACACTCCACGTGCACAGCAATGCAAAGGTCATTGCTATTAATTTTCTCATAACTTGAATTTTTATTATGCGCATATTATTTCAAATTGGGGCAAAGTTACGAAAAATACCACTTATCATAACCTAAAAATCCTTTAAAAGGCTTTAATCTACATTAAAATCACCCCGCAAACACCCATCGCACCCCCAAAAAAACACGCCCGCGCGGGTTTCACAACAGGCACGGACGCGGATTCACGATTGATGTTTGCTCGTTCTCGGATATGTCAGTTTTGCGTGTTTATCATGGCAGTTTTGATTTTTTCTTCGATCTCTTCGGCCAACTCCGGGTTGTCTATCATCAGTTGCTTGGCATTCTCGCGGCCTTGCGCCAGGCGCGTGTCGCCATAAGAGAACCACGACCCGCTCTTCTTGATGAGGTTGCACGACACGCCCATGTCTACCAACTCGCCGGCCTTGCTGATGCCGTGGCCAAACATGATATCGAACTCGGCCTTGCGGAACGGGGGTGCCACCTTGTTCTTCACCACCTTCACGCGGGTGAGGCTCCCCAACACACGGTCGCCATCCTTGATTTGACCCAGGCGACGGATATCCAGACGAACACTCGAGTAGAACTTCAAGGCGTTACCGCCGGTGGTCGTCTCGGGGTTGCCGAACATCACTCCCAACTTCTCGCGCAACTGGTTGATGAAGATGCAGCAGGTGTTGGTCTTGCTGATGGTCGCGGTGAGTTTGCGCAGCG
>CACZNP010000105.1 GCA_902782545.1 uncultured Bacteroidales bacterium | reverse complement strand
CGACTATATGAAACCCGCCGTGCGTTTGTCGGCACTGATGGAATTGCCTGTGAAGTTCATTTGGACACATGACGCATTCCGCGTGGGTGAGGACGGTCCCACCCATGAACCCGTGGAGCAAGAAGCACAGATTCGCTTGATGGAGGAACTCAAGAACCACAGTGGCCGCAACAGTATGCTCGTGTTGCGTCCCGCCGATGCTGCCGAGACTTCGGTGGCTTGGAAGATGGCTATGGAGAACACCCTCACGCCCACGGCGTTGATATTGTCACGCCAAAACATTGAGGACTTGCCCGCTGCCAGCGGTGACCGCTATGCAGAGGCTTTAGGTGCTTTGAAAGGCGGTTATATTATAAATAAGGTGGAGAATCCCGATGTGGTGTTGGTGGGGAATGGCTCGGAAGTTTCGACACTGGTTGCTGCGGCACAGATTATTGGAGAACAGGGTGTTCGCGCTCAAGTGGTGTCGGTTCCTTCGATTGGACTGTTCCTTGACCAGTCTGCCGAATACCGTCAGGAGGTGATCCCGACTGGCGTGCCTGTGTTTGGTCTCACAGCCGGCTTGCCATCCACACTGCGTCGAGTGGTGCCAGTGGGTGAGATTTACGGATTGGATCACTTTGGCGCATCGGCCCCCTATAAAGTTCTTGACGAGAAATTCGGTTTTACGGCCGAAAATGTGGCACAATGTATCTTGAAAAGCGTGAAAAATTGATTTTTTCACAAAAAAAGGCATTTTTTTAGGGCGAAATGGTAAATAATCTAAAAAAAAGCCTTATATTTGCACAATAATTTGAGTTGGAATATAATTTTATTAATTGTTTAACAGATACAAAAAAACGTAAGTCTATGAAAAAGATTACTTTATTAGCATTTGTATGTGCTATGTTCATGGCTCCTGCTGTTGCTAACGCTCAGGAGGTGACCTATGTTGAGGATCCCGCTCAAGGCTATCTGTTCAACCGTATGCAGGACAATTGGTTCGTGCAGGGTGAAGGTGGTGCCGGCGTGATGATGTCGAAATGGGATGCCAAGGCTAAGTTTGGCCACCGTCTCGGTGCAAAGGCTAACCTCTTTATTGGCAAATGGTTCTCGCCGCTGGCTGGATTCCGCATTGGTGGTGAGTTCAACCAAATGAAGGGTTTGACCCAGTCATATCGTGGTCTGGGTGCTCGTCCCTGGCCTGTCCGTGAGTACAACGTGAAGAACGGCTTGATGAATCAAGAGTTCAACAATGTGGGTGTTGTGGGTGACTTCCTGTTCAACCTGACCAACTGGATTTGTGGTTACAAGCCCGGCCGTTTCTACAATGCTACATTGTATGCTGGTGCTGGTATTCACTGGGTCATCGCCCGTGAGATTCCTGGCGACAACAAGTGGAAATACGGAGGTGGCGACGATGAGAAGCACTGCCGTAACCTGAGCCTGCGTGCCGGTTTGCTCAACAGCTTTGCTCTGAGCAAGAGTGTTGACCTGCTTCTTGACCTTCGCTTCGATATGCTCCAGGAGCATGTTGATGGTGGTGGTCAGCGTACTTGGATTGAGTATCCCGGTGCTCTCCTCGGTTTGAGCTACAAGTTTAACAAGCGCGAGTGGAATGCTCCCGTGGTGCCCGTTTGCCCCACTTACAAGTGCACCGATGCTGAGTGCGACGCACTGGTTGCTCGTTTGGCCGATGCCAACCGCAAGATTGCTGACCTCGAGGCTCAGTTGAAGAAGTGCTTGGAAGACAAGCCCATCATCGACCCCGTCAAGCCCGCTGCCGATGCTCCTCTGGCTACCATTTATTATCCGATCAACCGTACCGAGATCCTCGGTGTCCAGAAGGACGTGCTCGAGGCTGTTTCGGAGGTGATGGCCAACGAAAACTCGAACTACCAGTTGACTGGTTGGGCTGATAACCTGACTGGTAACGACAAGATCAACACCCGCCTGCGCAAGGGCCGTGTTGAGGGTGTGAAGAACGCTCTCGTTGCCAAGGGTATTGCTGATAGCCGCCTGGCTACTCAGATCAGCGACCTGAACCGTCCGGGTTATGTGATCGAGGGCAAGATCGCAACCGCTCCTCTGGGTCGTTGCGTTACTATCGAGCGCAAGAAATAATCTCCATTGAGATACAAAAGATGAGCGCCTCGCTTTGCGGGGCGCTTTTTTTTTGTATATTTGCATAACCCAAATTAGAGTGAGAAACCATAGATATCCATGGCACGTGAAAGCAAGGACAGTTTGTTGAGTATGATTCGTGACGGGCGCCCCATGTCGCTTCGTCAACAATTGACGCTCACTGCTCAACTGAGTATTCCTGCAATCCTTGCTCAACTCACTTCCATCGTCATGCAATATATAGATGCGTCGATGGTGGGAAGCCTGGGAGCAGATGATGCGGCATCAATAGGACTTGTATCCACATCTTTGTGGCTGTTGGGCGGCATTTGCAGTGCAGTGGCTACGGGTTTCTCTGTACAAGTGGCTCACCTGATTGGAGCCAACAAACCAGCCGATGCCCGCAATGTGTTGCGACAGTCGTTTGTGGCTTCGTTTGTTTTTTCGGCCTTGCTGGCCATCCTTGGTATGAGTATCAGCCCGTTTTTGCCTCATTGGTTGGGAGGCAATGCGGCAATTACCGAAAATGCCACGCGCTATTTCTTTATCTTCACACTTGCCATCCCATTGCTGCAGTTTGATTTTTTGGCAAGCGGCATGTTGCGTTGCAGCGGCAACATGCGCATTCCCAGCATTATCAATGTGCTCATGTGTGTGCTGGATGTATTGTTCAACTTTCTGTTCATTTTTCCCTCTCACACAATTCATGTGGCAGGTACATCGTTTGTTCTGCCAGGTGCTGGTTTAGGTGTGACGGGCGCTGCCATCGGGACAGTGCTTGCCGAAGCAGTGGGTGCGATCTTGATGATATACTATTTGGTGTTTCGGTCCACTGAGATGAAGTTAGTCCAAGACCATGGCGGTTTCATTCCCACCAAAGCCTGTCTGTCCAAGGCGTATCACATAGGTTTTCCCATGGGTATGCAACACATGCTCATGTGCAGTGCCCAGGTATTGATCACAGCCATTGTTGCTCCGTTGGGCAGCATTGCCATTGCTGCCAACTCATTTGGCATTACGGCCGAGAGCCTATGTTATATGCCTGGTTACGGCATCAGTGACGCTGCCACCACATTGGTGGGGCAGGGGGTGGGTGCCGGTCGTCGCGACTTGACACGTCAGTTTGCCCGCATCACGGTCGTACTTGGAATGATTATCATGGGCATGATGGGCATACTGCTGTATGTTGCTGCCCCTGTGATGATGGGCATTATGACACCAGTCCGGGAGGTTGTTGAGTTGGGTACTCAAGCGTTACGCAT
>CACZNP010000104.1 GCA_902782545.1 uncultured Bacteroidales bacterium | reverse complement strand
ATATGAGTACTGAGTGTAAAGTGTCATGTTGTCTCCTCGGGTTCCTGTGCCGGCTCATCGTGCGACTGGGTTTTGATGAAAATCCACAAACCCAGCGAGAGCAGTGCCGCTGCCAGTGCCACCACGCTAACCCACATCCAAACCACAGGCACCATTCCCTTGTTGGAAAAGTACAATAGCACCAGGGCAGCCAGAATGATAATGATGTCGACGGTGAAGCCAATGTTCACAACCCGGCGTTGCAAATCGTTTGTCATGCTTGCTCGTTGTCAGTTTATTTTCACAATCAAGTAGTTGGAGTACTCCCAGAATTTTGATGAGTTGAGGATATTGAGGCACTTTCCGTTAGCCTCGTTCACGATTTCGTAAGATCCGGCGGGGTGCTTCGACATCACCTCGGCCTTTTTGCTGTGCAGGGGAATCCTTGACAGGGTGCGCTTGTCGGCCTTGGTAAAGTAGGAGCGCTCAAAGTCACCTTCCATGATTTTGGTTTTGCGCAAGAATCCGGTCTCGATGATTTTGTTCTCTTTGAGTTCTTTTTTTGAGCCAACGGCATAGTAACACACGTTCAATTCGTTGGCCAGTCTTTCCGATTCTTCCTGAGCCTGCACCTTTTCTTGAGTGACCGTGGTGTTGACTGAGGTGAGCGAGTCCACGCTTTTAGTCAGGTTTTCGATTTCCACGTGCGCCTTGG
This sequence comes from uncultured Bacteroidales bacterium, assembly GCA_902782545.1. Lineage (GTDB taxonomy): Bacteria > Bacteroidota > Bacteroidia > Bacteroidales > Muribaculaceae > Sodaliphilus. Next base: position 20,002 of record CACZNP010000104.1, on the reverse strand, counting down.
CCAGTTGCTGGGTCAAGTCGTTGATGGTGGCCTGCTGCTCGTTGAGTTGATTCTTGAGGCTCTCGATGGTTTTCTTCATCTCGGCCGTGTAGTTTGTCGACTGGCTGAGCCGTTTTTCCAGTTCGGCGAGCCGTTTTTTCCGATCTTCGATCGACTGCTTGATGAGCACGATGTCGTTGCGCAGTTGTGCTTTGCGGTCGGGAGTCTCGCCTTTGAGGTTGGTGGCGTTGACCACGCCTTGCATCTCCTTGATTTGCATCATGCCATCGCCAATCTCGGTCATCAGGGCCATGAGGCTATCTTTTTCAGCGAGTGCTGTGGCCAGCGAGTCGTTCAACTCATTATTGATTGAGTCTTGTTTCGAAGTGTCGTCGACTTGGGCAAAGCGTTGGCAAGAGCCCACGAGGGCCAATATCATCCAGCCCAATGCAAATAATCTAATCTTCTTCATCTTCGTAATCTTTTGGGTTAATTGCTTGTTTTTGTTTGAATTGTGCATATTTGTCCACCTTTGCTGCGGGGGGTGCGGGTTTTCCCGCCACCACCACCACAATCTCGCCGCGTGGCGCGGTCAGGGTGAACTCTTGCAATAATTGTTCCAAAGTGCCATTGTGGGTGGTGTTGTGCACCTTGGAGATTTCACGTACCACCGATGCCTCACGGTCGGGTCCGAAAGTGTCAACAAATTGTTGCAACGTTTTGACCAGTCGCATGGGCGATTCGTAGAAAATCATCGTCAATGGCTGGTCTTTGAGTTCTTGCAGCCGTGTGGCTCGTCCCTTCTTCACTGGCAAGAATCCCTCAAAGACGAAACGCTCGCAGGGCAATCCCGAGTTGACCAGTGCGGGGACAAACGCTGTGGCTCCTGGTAGCGTTTCCACCTCGATGCCGCAACGTCGGCATTCGCGTGCCAGCATGAATCCTGGGTCGCTGATGGCAGGAGTCCCGGCATCGCTCACCAGCGCCAGGGTGCTGCCCGCCTGCAGCGACTGGATGACGCTGTCCACGGTGTCGTGCTCATTGAATTTGTGATGGCTGCGCATGGGCGTGGCAATGCCAAAATGCTTCATCAGCACTCCGCTGGTGCGGGTGTCCTCGGCCAGAATCAGGTCCACGTCCTTGAGCACGGCAACGGCTCGTGGCGTCATGTCGTCGAGGTTACCCACGGGGGTTGGCACTATGTAGAGTTTGCCTGCCATCGTTGCGTAGTGGTTCGGTTTATCGGTCGCCAGTCAATCAAAGGAAATGCCGGCGAATGATTTCCATGAAGTCGGCCACTTCGGGAACATCCTTGTCCCATCCCAAATCATCGTAGAAATACTCTTCGGCCTCTTCGAGCGAGTGCATGGATTCCACCATGTTGATGGCGTCGTTCATTTCGGTGTCGCTGTTTGAGAACAACTCACGGCGAAAACGGAAATGGTCGTTGATGGAGAATGCTTTGCGCAAGTCCTTGGACAGAGTGCGTTGCAGTTTCTCGTCCACACGGAGGGGTTCCTGATAGTCGATTTGGAACACTTCGTTGGGTTCCTCACCGTTCTCGTGCTGCCAGGTGTCGTCGGCATCATAGTCATCCGAGGGCAGACTGTCATCGGCATCCACCGGCTCGACACGCGGCTCAAAAACGGGCTGTGGCTCAGGCTGAGGCTCAAAAGCGGGTTGAGGCTCGATGTGTGCTTGCGGCTCTGGCAGTGGCTCAACGGGCTGCAGGCGTTGGGCCAGGGCAGCAGTGCTCGAGGCCAGTTCCTTGATTTTGTTATAAACCACAGCGGGTGTGTCGCTTCCATGCTTGTCAATCACGAGCAACAATCCCTCCAGTTCATAAACTTGCGACAACAGGTTGTCGATTTGTGTATCCATATCAGTTGTAATTTGGATGGGTTTGATACGTTATAATCGCGTAAAAATAGAAAAAAGATTTTGATAATCGCGAAAAAACTGTCTAAAAAATCATTTCACGGGCAGAAACAAGTTGATGAGCAGCCGGTCCATGTTGTCGCGCAATTCACTGCGTGGGCAACTGAACTCGTTGACCAGCAAAGCAAAGGCGTAGCGAGGCTTGTCGGCAGGGTAATAACCCACAAATGTTTGCACCCCAGTCATGCTGCCCGACTTGAGCACGATGTCGGTGGTGAGCGACGTGTCGGGTAGCAGTTTGCCCACACGCTTTCCTGCCGCCGGCATCAGGTCGCACAACCGCTTGCCGTTGTAGTTGCGTGTGGCCATGTGCGAGAGCATATCGACAAAGAAATGTACCGTGGCCTTGCCCCAGCGCGACAGTCCGCTGCCGTCGTCCATTAGCAGTCCATCATCATCGACACCCAGGTTGCGCAGTGCTTGGCGCGCTTGCGTCACCCCGTTCGACGGAGTGGGACTCAACCCGGCCTCTTTTGCCAGGGTTCGCAGCAAAGCCTCGGTGAACATGTTGTCGCTGCGGTCGAGCAACGAGGTGATGATCTCGGTGAGTGCGGGCGACTCATGGTCCACCAGCAAGGTCTCGGCAAGGCTTGTGTTCTTGAGAGTTTTTTGCCTGAACTTGATGCCGGCGCTTGTCAGGGCGCGTCGCACACTGTCGGCAAGCATGGAGCAGGGCAGGGGGTTGACAAAGGTGCCGTCGTAGTCACCGGCGGGTGTCGTTCCCTTGAAGATGAGCCCATGCCGTCCAAAGTCCATAAAGGTGTAGACGTTGCTCACACTGTCGGTCTGCAACTGGTTCTCAATCACTAAGTCGGGCACCGGCGGAGTCTCTTTGATGAGCGTTGTGCCGTCGGGGTTAAGCGAATAGTTGACGCTCAACACATTGTCGTGGTAATTCAGACCATGCACACCTGCTCCGTAGTACCACATCAAGTCGTCAACCTCCCAGTCGCCATGATAGGACTTTGCGGGATAGTTGCCCTGATCCACCACCACATCGCCCTCCACTTGTGTGATGCCTTGTGCCTGAAGGGCTTGGACCACCTGTAGCGCGATATCGGGGTTTTCGGGGAAATAGCGCGAGCCCAGTGTGGGGTCACCAGCCCCAAAGATTACCAATTGTCCCTTGAACTTGTTTTTTTTGAACTCGCCACGTGCCACCACCTTTGTGTGGTAACGGTAGTCAGGGCCCAGCAGTTCCAGGGCGGCTGTCGAGGTCACCGTCTTCATGGTTGATGCCGTCATGATGGCCAACTCGGGGTTGTGGCATGCCACCATGCGCGCTGAGTCGATGTCCCATAGCGCCACCCCCACTGCAGCGTGACGCAGGGTGCTGTCGAGGGCAAACGAGTCGACAGCCTCTTGTGGCGTGAGTGCTTGTACCGCCAAGGCCAGCCCACAAGCCAGTAGTGTGGTGAAGAATGCTTTCATATTTTGTGATACTGTTTGTTTACGCATATAAAACCATAGGCCAGATGCCTTATTCCCGCTCCAGCAGGTTGGCGGCGATGCCATCGGCCAGTTGCACCAACGAGCACAGCGGGTGCAAGTCGCGGGCTGTGTTCAGGCTTTTCATGGCCTCCACGCTCTGGAACGACACATCCCAGGCCGTCATGTGCCAGCGGATGGCAATCAGTTCCTCTTGGGTGATGTCCAGGCCTCCCCACAGCGCCATTATCGCCGATTTCTCGCCGTGTCCCATGGGAAAACTGGAATAATCCACGTCGTACGAGGGTACGTCCACCCAGAGCCCCATGGCATCTTTGCGTTTTTTGATGGCAGGCTTGTAGATGTCGGCCTTGCAGATGTCGTGCAGCAAGGTGGCGATAATCACGCTGTCGCGTCCCAGTTGGGGCTCCAGGTCGGGCCTCATGGCGATTACCATTTCGCGCAACTTGAGCCCTGCATGGCACGCGTTGAGCGAGTGCTCCAGCAATCCCCCGTCGTGGTTCAGGTGATGGTTCACACTGGCGGGAGCCGTGAAAAAGTGGTTGTGTCCCTCATCCAGATAGTCGAGCAGGTCATCGATACCCTCGCGCCCGGTGGAGCGAAGCAACTCAATGAATTCACGTTTCTTTGATTCGATGTCGTAGTTCATATTTTCTTAAAGTGACGGTTCTTTTTATGTTGTTTCTTGTGTCTCGTGTTCTTTCGCCTCATGTGATGCAGCCAAGCATAGTGGCGGCGGTGCGACAGGTACTCCAAATCGCGCTGGTTGTCGTAGGCCTCGCGCTCAAACGAGATGCCCCTGTAGGCCCTGCCCCGCATGGCGAGCCGCACTGTCCACTCGATGAAATAGATGATGTAGAAAAAAATGAAACCCAGTTCACGCATCTGCGCTGTGTGGATGCGCTCGTGGTTGAGCAGTTCGCCCGACAGGTACACGCCCTGATGGACAAACAGCACCCCGAACAGATTGATGGCATCAAAGCCACGCCAGGGCAGATATCGGCTGCGCACAATCTTCATCCTGGCTGCAAAATTAAGCAATTTTTGTACCATTTGCAACAAAGGTGCGAGGGCCACGCGGCCCTTATCCGCAAGAGAAGGTAAGGGCCGTGATGTGAGAAAAAACAGAAAAAATGCTTATCTTTGCGGTTGAGGAAGCGGTTTTTGGGTTGTGGTTGTCATATTTGGCATGATTTTGGCACTGAAAAGACTGCATCCATCATGAAGGATTATGATTTCTGATAAATTCAAAGCAAGCCATAAAATCAAAGACAAATACGGTTTGACTGCCGCACAAGTGGTGGCGAACCGAGAGCGCTATGGCACCAACGTACTCACACCTCCTCGCCGCACACCGTTGTGGCGCCAGTTCTTAACAAAGTTCGACGACCCTCTGATTCGCATTCTGCTGATTGCCCTGCTTCTGTCGGCAGGACTCGCGGTATATGAGTATTTCAAATTGAAGATGAGCGCCGAAGTGCTCATTGAGCCTGTGGGCATTTTCATAGCCATCGTGCTTGCCACGCTGGTGGGTTTCCTTGTGGAAGTGAATGCCAACAAGAAGTTTGAATTGCTCAACAAGACCAACGACGACACCCTGGTCAAAGTCAAGCGCGACGGACAGGTGACCCAGGTGCCTCGCCGCGATGTGGTGGTGGGTGACATTGTCATCCTCGACACCGGTGAGCGCGTGCCGGCTGATGGCCGGTTGGTGGACAGCATCAACATGAGTGTGGACGAGAGTTCGCTCACCGGCGAGCCGGTAGCCCACAAGTCGCACAAGGTTGACGAGGTGGATGGCCGTGAGGCCACCTACAGCGTGCGCGAGTTGTTGCGTGGCAGCACTGTCACCGAGGGGCATGGCGCGATGGTGGTGACCCGTGTGGGCGATGCCACCGAGTATGGCAAAGTGTTCACCGAGGCACAGATTGACAACCAAGTGCGCACCCCTCTGATGCAACAGTTCGATGCGTTGGGCAAACTCATCAGCCGAGGCAGTTATATCATTGCCGCCCTCATTGTGCTGGGGCGATTGCTGGTGTTTTTCGTCGATGGAGTGCCGCAAAGCGGTGTGGAAATCGCCCAGTATCTCATTGAGACCGTGATGCTGGCCGTGACCCTGATTGTGGTGAGCGTGCCCGAGGGGTTGCCCATGAGTGTGACCCTGTCGCTGGCATTGAGCATGCGCCGCATGCTGCAATCGAACAACTTGGTGCGCAAGATGCACGCCTGTGAAACTATGGGCGCCACCACCGTGATTTGCACCGACAAGACCGGCACACTCACGCAGAACCAAATGCGTGTGTACCAAGCACATTTCTATGGCCTTGAAAACGGGGACCGACTGACGGACGATGAAATGAGTGCGGTGGTGCAGGAAAGCATCGCCTGTAACTCCACCGCCTATCTGGACATGAGCGACCCGCAGCGTGTGAAGGCTTTGGGCAATCCCACCGAGGGCGCCTTGCTACTGTGGTTACGCGATGCCGGTGTGGATTACTTGGAACTACGTGAGCAAGCGCAAGTGGAGGCGCAAATGCCCTTTAGCACCCTGCGCAAGGTCATGGCGACGTTGGTTCGCAGCGGCATCACCGGCAAGCGATTGCTGCTTGTGAAAGGCGCTCCCGAGATTGTGCTGCGTTTCAGCGCCGTGCTGGCTGGCGGTGTCACTTTCCAGCAGGTGAACGATGAGTTGAGCAATTACCAAGCAAAGGCCATGCGCACGCTGGGTTTTGCCTACCGTGAATTGCCCGACGACGAATCAATGCCCGTGATCAACAATTTGGAAAACCTCACCTTCATCGGTATTACCGCCATCAGCGATCCTGTGCGCGAAGATGTGGCGGCCTCTATCCAGGATGTGGGACGTGCAGGTGTGCAGGTGAAGATTGTGACCGGCGACACTTCAGGCACCGCCCGTGAGGTGGGTCGCCAAGTGGGATTGTGGACCGAGGATGACGGTGACGATGCCATCATCACGGGCCCCGACTTTGCCGCCATGAGCGACGATGAGGCTGTCGAGCGCGTGCAGTCGCTCAAAATCATGTCGCGTGCCCGTCCCGACGACAAGGCACGGCTTGTGCGACTGCTGCAGCGCTGTGGCGAGGTGGTGGCAGTGACCGGCGACGGCACCAACGACGCCCCGGCCCTGAATGCCGCGCAGGTAGGCTTGTCGATGGGCGACGGCACCGCAGTGGCCAAAGAGGCCAGCGACATCACCATCATGAACAATTCGTTTGCCAGCATCGGCAAGGCTGTGTTGTGGGGGCGCTCGCTGTACCGCAACATCCAGCGGTTCATCTTGTTCCAACTCACGGTGAACGTGTGTGCGTGCCTGGTGGTGGCGATATGCTCGTTTTTCAGCAAGCAACCGGTGCTCACCGTCACGCAGATGTTGTGGGTGAATTTGATCATGGACACTTTTGCCGCCCTGGCGCTGGCCTCGTTACCGCCCAACAGCGTGGTGATGCGTGAGCCTCCACGTCGTGCCGGAGCCAACATCATCACCCCCAACATGAGCCGTTTCATCGTGTGGTGTGGCGTTCCGTTCGCTTTGTTGATGATAGGGTTGTATGTGTGGGCCTACTTCTTCCACGGTGTGCGTGGCCACGTCACGCCCAAGGAGATGACCTATTTCTTCAGCACGTTTGTGTTCTTCCAATTCTGGAACCTGTTCAACGCACGTTCCTATGCCACCTCACATTCGGCATTTCACAACATGAACGGGTCGAAGGTGTTTTTTATGGTTCTTGTGGCCATCTTTGTGGGTCAAATCGTGATTGTCCAGTGGCTGGGTCCCATGTTCAACAGTGTGCCCCTGAATGTTGCCGAGTGGACGGCGATCATTGCCGCCACCAGTATTGTGATGATTGTTGGTGAGTTGAAACAAAGGCTGCAGCGCGCCAAGAGAGTCAGTTCACCGTCTTGATCGCCTCGTGCTGCCCGTTGTCATAGCGGGTTACCACGATGTTTACCCCTTGTTGCGGCTGCGCCAGCCGACGGCCGGCGACATCGTAGTAGCGGATGTCTTTGACTTCGCTGTCGCGATGCAGGTCGCTCACCGCCGTTGCCCGTGGCAATTCAAAATTGAGATACAGGTCGTTCACCTGGCATTGCTTGGGGGTATCCACTTGATTCAAATCCTGGTAAACACTGGTGAACACCTTGCCAAATCTCTCCTCCACTTCCACCTTGAGCAATCCGCTCACTGCAGTGCGGAAGGCCGGTTTGACAAGTTCATAAATGATGTTGTCCATGCCCGTGTTGATGTCATCCAGCAGGTCTTTGGTGTACTTGAGATGTTCGTTGCCTTCGGTCAAGAGCAGATAGGACCGCCGTGCGGGGTCTTGAAGGTATTTGTTGACCAGCACCGCTGCGTCGGCCGGAGTCTCGGGGATGTCCATGATGGTGGCCACCAAATCCAGGCTGCCGAATTTCTCTTCCAACTTGGCGATGACTTTGGGCCAGTACATGGTCACCAGTGTACGCACCAGCGACGGGATGCAATTGGAGAGCACTTGTTGTGATTGTGCCTCAAGGTCGTGCATCGACGCGATGGAGCGGATGAAACCGCTGTGCATTTGCACCTGTGTGAATCCATTGTCAAAGTTCACAGTCCTGAAGGGATGCGGATAGCCCACCAACGCCCCGCTCGACACCTCGGTGATGGAGTCGGTGCGCGCGGCATTGAAGGTTCGTGCCACATCCTGCACATGGAAATGCCCAGTGAAAACCAGCCGTATGCCCGCCTCCATGAATTGTCGCTGAACGGAGGTGGCATTCTCGAGCACATAGGGGTAAACCAGAGTTTCCTCTTTGTCGAAATGTGGCACCAGATGGTGGTGCATCAGTGCAATGACCTGTTTGTCGGCCTGGTGTGCCAGTTGCGCCTGCTCGAGTACCCACTGGAGCGTGGTGGCCTTGATGCGTCCAGCCACGTTGGCGTGATTCTCGCTGTCGCCTCGTGCCACCAGTGTGTTCTCCTCGTCCTCGTTGCTGTCGATGCCCAGCACCACGAGTCCCGGCACAGGCTCGGCCACATAACTGAGCGAGTTGGGGTCTCGGATGACATCGTTGCCGTAGCCGTAATTGCTGTAGATGTCGGCAAACTCCTCGCGTGTGACGGTGGGCGCATAGGACCATGTGTCGCCCTCGAAGAATTTGGCGCCAGGGTTGTTGCAATCGTGGTTGCCGGGGATGACCAGCGAGGGAACGCCCGCTTGGGCCAAACGGTCGAGTTGGGCGGCCACAAACTGGTGGCTGGCAGTCTCGCCGTCTTTGGTGAGGTCGCCCGTGATTACCAGCAAATCAGGGTGCAGGGTGATGATGCTATCGACCATGGTGGTGAATATTTCCGCGCTCTGTCGCAACATTTTGCGGTCGGTGGCCACGTGGTCGTTGAATGCTTTGCCTTCTTCCACCAGCAGTTCGGGCGCCATGACGTGGATGTCGCTCAGCACCACCATGTTGAAATTGCCTCGTTTGTAATCAGGGTCGGCCACGGTAAACTTCGCGGCAGGGGCCACTTGCTCGTCTCCCATCCAGGCACTTGCGGTGTACTCTCCGGGCTCGTAGTGATTGCCCACGGTCATGGTGCCACTGGGTGCTGTCGCAGTGAGCGATTCGAGCATGGGCTGCAGCGACAGCCCTTTATAGATGAGAATTTTTGTCCCTTCGTCCAGCCCTTGGTACTGGATGGTGATGTCTTCTCCGGCAGCATACCTTTGTTTACTGGGGGATAATGTGCCCGCAAGCGATGAAAGTGTGCCTGCGGCCATTAGAAGGATGATGGCAATGTGTTTCATGAGTGAGGTTGTCAGTGGATGATTTTTTGAGCCGATTGCGTTCCGTTGGTATAGGTGGTTACAACGATGTTCACCCCGTTAAAGGGCTGGTCGCTCACATGACCGGTGAGGTCATAGTAGAGGATGCTCTTCACCAGCAATTGAGCCGGCGAATCTGTGATCACTGTGGGAATCTTGAGCGGCAGCACAATGGTGTTTTGCAGGTCGTTGATTTGGCATTCGTTGTCGGTGCCCACATTGTTTTTGTCGTCAATCATGCTGGCCAGCAAGGGCTCGGCTTCGGGCATTACCGATGCCACCAGATCATCGGTGAGCCCTTGGGCGATGCTGGGCAGGGTATTGTAGACCAAGGCATAGATGCCGGTTTGCAATTCTTCTTTCAGCGCATCGGTGTACTTGCTGTTCTCACCGCCTTCGCTGAAGGTGGTATAGGCTTTCGCCGCCGTTTCGCCTAGATAGGTTTGCACGTTGGCTTTCACTTTGTCGAGCGTCACCACCGATTTCACCACCGCAACAACAATGTCGCCCAGGATGCCTGCCTTCTCGTCCACCTTTTGCAAGATGATGTCGTAGGCTTTGGCCGAAACGGTATTGAGCAGGCTGCTCAGGTTGTTGGTGACCTGTTGGCGTGCTTTGACAGCGATGTCGGGATTGCTGCCTATGGTGGTGAGGTTGTGTGTGGTCACGTCCACCATGGTGTTGTTCTCGTTGATGGTGAATTCGCGGTACTGCATGGGGTAGGAGATGGCCGAGCCTGTGGCAATCTCAATCATGGTGTCGTCGCCCACGGTGACCGATTGCTCCTGTGCCGTGCTGGCGGCGCGTGCCGGCGCGAGGTTGCGCACAGCCTGCACACCGTTGCTGCTGATATCGCTCACATGGAGATGCCCAGTGAAGATGACATGAACCCCATATTGCACCAGCAATTGCCTGACCGTCTCATAGTCGTCGATGATGTAGGAGGAGATGAGCGATTTCTCTTTGTCGAAGTGCGGCACCAGGTGGTGGTGCATCATGGCAACGGCCGCGCGGTTGCCTTCTTTGACTTGTTCAAGTTGCTCTTCGAGCCACTCGAGTGTTTCGGGCTTCACCCGTCCGGCGTTGTGGTAGGAATCCTGTTGGGCTCCCCAGTTGATGAGCGTGTTTTCCTCATCGCGGTTGCTGTCGATGGCCACCAGAATGAGTTTGTCGTCGATTTGACAGATATAACTCAGCGAGTTGGGGTCTTTGCGAATGCCGTTTCCATAGCCAAAGTCGTGATAGAGTTCGCGGAATTCATCGCGAGTGATGGCCGGAGCATAGGTGGTGGCATCCCCATCGAAGTAAACTGCGTTGGGGTTGTTGCAGTCGTGGTTTCCGGGGATGACAAACACGGTGATTCCTGCCTGTTTCATCTGTTGCAGGTAGGAAACCACCACCTCGTGACTTTCTCTCTCGCCGTTCATGGTCAGGTCGCCGGTCACAAACACATAGTCGGGGGCAATGTGCAGGATGGAGTCGGTGAGAGCCGCCAGAATCTCCTCGCTTTCGCCGATGAGTTTGAGTTCGCCGTTGGCGCGGTTGTAGTAGGCCTGTCCGCTGGCCCGAACCAGGCTGGGAGCCATGACGTGGATGTCGCTCAACACGACAAATCGTTTGCCCTCGGCCAGTGTTTTCCCGTCCACAAAGAATGTGTTGCTGCTTGCCACGGCATGGTTTCCATACATGATGCGCGCCGTGTAGTGGCCAGGGTCCAACGTGGCCGTGACAGAGCCACTGTTGCGATTGGCATCACCTACACTCACTGGCGATTTCATGGGCAAAGCGGCCAATTCCTTGTACAGTTCCACCGTGCATCCTTTGGGGGCATTCTCATAGTTGATGGTTACTGTTTCGCCGTGTCGATAAGCGGTGCGGTCTGTGGTGACGGTGGTGGTCAGTTTCTCCACTCGGAGGCTGATGTCGTCGGCATAGCCGTTGGTGTTGTCGCCCACACTGGTTTCACGCATTTCCACGTCCACGCGGATTGTGCGTGTGCCGGCAGGCACTATTTGTGTGTCGGAGCGCATCAACATGGCACTCTGATTATTGCGGTCACCGGACGTGACAGGGCCCAGTGTGATGGTCGATAGAGTGGCACCATTGCCGTCCTTGAAGGAGAAAATCACGGTGGCATTATCGTTTTGGTCGCTCACACCTCCCAGCAGAGCCGATGCATGTGCCATGGCAAATCCGGCATCGATGTCGGCATAAGCGCTGGTTGGAATGGTGATTGTCTGATAGGAGGCAGTGTTGATTTCGACGATGTTGTTGAAAAAACCTTGGTTGAATTGTCCGGTGAACAGTTTGTCGCTGGCTGTTTTCCCGGCCGGCAGATAGTTTGTCAACCCGGCATCGGAATAGGTGTGCACTTCAATGCCCCCGCTTTTCCAAGCGTCGCTGTTGTTGGCGATCCAACTGGTTGTTCCATTGCTGGCATCACCATTGGCAACCAGTTCGTGATCAAAGAATGGGGACTGTGCTTGTGCAAACAACGAACTGAGCGCCACGCCCAGTAACAATAGTTTCCAGTACTTCATGTTACAATCTTTTTTGCCGTCAAGGTTACAACGAACCACTGGCATGGGTTGTCAATAATATTTTTCGGTTTCGGGTGTGGTAAGTTCGACAGCGCGAACCGAATTTTCTTCGATTTCGCGATCGATGGCTTCAAATTCCGAATGATTGCTCTTGTACTCGGGCACAAACTGTTTCATGGCATAGACCATGTGGTGAATGTTTCCTTTTGCCGCAAAGTCCACGATTTGCTCGATGTGGTCACACACATCGCGGTAATCGTAGGTGCGCACTTTGGCAATCATGATTTTCTTGTTGATGGTGGCAGTGGTCTTCTCTTTGTCGTTGAGCAGTTCCTCGTAGAGTTTTTCTCCAGGACGAAGTCCGATTTCCTTGATTTGGATGTCGACACCCGGTTTGAGACCCGCCAAAGAAATCATTCGTGTGGCCAAGTCATAGATCTTCACCGGCTTGCCCATGTCGAAGATGTAGATTTCTCCACCGGCACCCATGCATCCGGCCTCCAGCACGAGCGAGCAAGCCTCGGGAATCGTCATGAAGTAGCGGATGATGTCGCGGTGTGTCACCGTTATGGGGCCTCCCTGTTCAATTTGCTTGCGGAAGAGCGGTATCACCGAGCCGTTGGATCCCAGTACATTGCCAAACCTTGTGGTGATGAACTGTGTGTTCAAGCCTCGTCGGCGTGCGTCGAAGAACAGCGACTGGCAGTAAATTTCAGCCAGGCGCTTGGTGCATCCCATGATGTTTGTGGGGTTCACCGCCTTGTCGGTGGAAATCATCACAAACTTGTACACCCCGTATTTGAGCGACAGGTCGGCCATGTTCTTGGTTCCCAATACGTTGGTCAGAACCGCCTCGGTGGGGTTGATTTCCATCATGGGCACGTGCTTGTAGGCTGCCGCGTGGAACACGAACCGAGGTTTGAATTTCTTGAACGCCATTTCCATGCGGTCGGCGTTCTGCACATCGCCCATAAACAACTCAACATTTGATTGCGGAAAACTCTTTTGCAATTCCAGCGAAAGGTCGTGCATGGGCGACTCGGCCTGGTCGATGAGTACGATTTTGCTGGCATTGTAAGCCGCCACCTGCCGCACGATTTCACTGCCAATCGAGCCTGCCGCACCCGTGATGAGCACGCACTGCCCCTTGATGTTGCTGCTCACCAGTGAGTTGTTGAGCACGATGGGGTCTCGTCCTAACAAGTCCTCAATCTGCACCTCTTTAATAAAGGTTGATATGTTGGCTGTGTTATTTTCCTTATCGGTGTCGAGTTCGAACTCCTCAACCTTGTTGATTGACAACAAAGCGATGTTGTTGCGGATAAAGTGGTCGGCCAATCCATTGCGCATCATTTCGTTGTTCGATGCGTTGAAGATGAGCGCGTAGATGCTGTTGCCCACAAAGATATCGGTCAGGTTTTCGGGGTCGAAACGATAGACTTTGAAGCCGTTGATTTGCTCGTTTTCCTTGCCGTTTTTGATGCTGAGCAGTCCCACGGGCTCATATTTGCCGCCAATCTCACTTTTCAAGGCATTGGCCAAAATCAGCGAGTCGAGCGAGGTCCCCAGTACCAGCACACGCCGCCTTCCTTCGTTAATCGCCGTTAACCGCATGTAGAAGTATTTGATCAACAGCCTCTCGATCATCATGATTGAGAACGAAACCGCTCCAATGAGGATGACGCTCCAATAGCGGAACAGGGGCGAGCCAGTGCTGATGTGCACCACCGCATTGATGCCGAAGAGCAAAAGGGTGCTGGTCACGACCACCAAAATCGTGCGGTACAGATCCTCGATAACCGAAAGTCTGATCACGCAGGTGTAACTCTTGGAGATATAGGTCACCAAAAAATAGACCACGACAAGGATGGCCCAGTTGAGCAGAATCTTTGCGGAAGGGGCGACAGTGTGCGATGCGTACATGTCGCTGAACACCAACATGGCATAACTCACTGTGACAATAAGCATGTCAATCAGTAAGATGATCCATCGCGGAGTGGTATTGATTTTGAACGACCTGACAATGGGCAATTCAAAAATCCTATTCAAAAGTTTGTCTACCATAAATGTGTTGACAATAACAAGCAATAGTGCGCAAAGGTAAGCAATTTTCTCCAATTGGAAAAAATTGCTTACCTATTTTTTTATAATCAATGATTTAGACCCTGTGCTCAGTGCCGAGAAGGCCGTGAAATGGATTTGTCGAAACCTGCTGATTTCAGGGCGTTACAGTTTTACGGAGAGGATGGTGGGTGCCGACTCGTTGTTGCAGCGGTCCACCGCGGTGACCACATATTGCCAAGGCCCACGTGCTTTCTTGTTCTGTGCCTGTGGCAGAATGAGGCAAGGCTCGCCAGTGATGGCTACAATGTTTTGCGCGCTCTCGATGTCGATGGGCGCCGCTGCCGCAAAGCGGTAAACGACGTAACGCACTGCCTGTTGCATGGGTTCGGCGGCGACAGGTGCGTTCCACACCAGGGTGCGTGTGTCGTTCACTTTCTCCACACGCAGGTTGGTCACAGCATCGGGTGCACGGTCGTCGAGCCAGGTGTAAGGCTGAATGAGGGCTGGCGTGCGCATTTGATTTGTGCTGAGAGAGTCGAGCACACCTTTGAAATTGGCGGTGATGGTGTAGCCTGGCCACCAAGTGACTCCCTGCACGTTGGGCAGGTCACGCATCAGGCGGATTTTGTGGTCGAGTTGGGTGGGGTTGAGCGTGTCGCCCCCAGCCTCGGCGATGTCGCGATGGCTCATCACATTGTGCACCGCTTGTCCGTAGTACATATGGCGTCCGTTGGCATGGTCATTCCACCAGTAACTCAATTCGAGGTCGCTTGCGTTTTTGTGTTCCAACTCCCAATAGAGTTGTGGCACCATGTAGTCCACCCAACCCATGGCAGTCCACTTGGGGCAGTCGGCATAGAGCCCGTCGTAGCATTCCAGCCCGTTGGTCTCGCTGCCACGGCTGTCGCTCTTCTTGTTGCGCCAAATGCCAAATGGGCTGATTCCCAATTGAACCCAGGGCTTCAGTTCGTGGATGGTGTTGTGCAGTTGTTCGATGAGCAGGTCCACGTTGTGTCGCCGCCATTCGCCCTTGTCGCCCCATCCTTTGCCATAGCGGGCAAACGATGCGGTGTCGGGGAACTCCACCCCAGTCACCGGATAAGGGTAGAAATAGTCGTCCATGTGGATGGCATCGAGGTCGTAGCGGTTAAGCATGTCGCGCACCACCTTGTCGATGAAATCCCGGCTCTCGGGCAGTGCCGGGTCGAAGTAGATTTTCCCATCGGCATACTTGAGAAACCACTCGGGATGCTGGTAGTAGACGTGTCCTTGCGGTGGCACGTCGTTCTCGCCGTGCGTCACGCGATAGGGGTTGATCCATGCGTGTAATTCCATGCCTCGCTGGTGCGCCTCATCAATCATGAATTGCAGTGGGTCCCACACGGGTGAGGGTGCCACGCCTGCTTGCCCGCTAATCCATTGGCTCCATGGCTCCAATGTGCTCGGGAAGGCCGCATCGGCCTGTGGCCGCACTTGCCAGATGACAGCATTCACGCCAGCCGTTTTCAGTTTGTCAAGTTGGTCAATCAAGTATGCCTTGTTTTCATCGGTGGTTTGATTGGCAAACTGTTTTTGCCCGATGATGTGAAGCCACGCGCCCCTGAACTCTCGTTTGGGTGCTTGCGCCGTTGCTGCCGATGCCAGCAAAATGCTGCCGGCTGCCATGATGATGATTTGTTTCCAGATTTTCATGGGTATATTTGTTATTCATTGTTCGATTGCACATAAGTGTAAGCACCCAAATCCACCGTGCCGCGTGCCAAACGGTCTTGCCCGTAGCGGTCATAGCGTGCATCGGGAGTGCACAAGGCGGGATTCCCCTTGCCGATGGCATCGCTCTCGTCGCGCAATCGGTAGTCGAAGATGTACTTCTCGCGCTCGGTGTAGAATTTGGGGTCGCCTTTCCACACACAACTGATGAAGTTGGCGTCGTCCTCGCCTTGGCTCTTGAGCAGGCAATAGCGCAACAGCACGTTGGTGCCCGTGAGGTCGCCAATGTTGATGTCGGTGGTGTTTCCGTGGATGACGCAGTTGTCAAACCGTGCTTTCAGGGCGTCCACCACATGGTCGTCGTCCTGGATATAGACAAAGATGATGGGTTCGCTCAATGCCTTGAACAAGTAGTAGTTGGCCAGTGTGCATTGAACCAGGTTCACCTTGCCGCCAATGAAGTTGACCACACTCTCGGCGGCATCGCTGAATTCGGTGCCCACGGCATCGACCCATGCCCCGCCTGTGGTGAGCACACTGCTGCTGGAATTGTGCAGCACGCAGTTGTGCAGATACAATGCCCGGGTGAGCGTGTCGGCCGCACTCACGTGCATGCCAATCGACGATCCGCTCATGGTCACGTAGTGCAACTCGTTCCGTCGTGTGGGAGGGGTGAATATGACGCCGCCCCATTGCCCCGACATGATGTCGAAGCCGATTTTTCCCACCACATGGTCGAGCCTGTCGCCGCGCAATGTGACGGGGTGCTCCTGTGTGCCGTTGGCCAGCAATCGCCCGGCAACACGCATGGCCCCCTTGTCGTGAAAGAGCAGGGTGGCGCCGGCATCGAGCGTGAGCGTGATGCCTTGTGCCACAAACAGCGTGTCGTAGATCAGGTAGGGCTTGTCGGCCGTGAAATGGGTGTTGCGGCGAATGGTGTCGCCAGTCAGTCGCACCACGTCCTGTCCCCAGGCATGGGCCACCACTCGTTGCGTGACCCCATTGGTGACAAATTCGATGATGTCGCTGATTTCCACGGGGTTGTTCTGGTTCATCTCATCGAGATAACTCTCCACAAACACGTAGATGCTGTCGTTGCCGCGCACCTCCACATTGTGGAACTCGGTGCCTTTGGTTCCGTCCACGTTCAGGAAAAAGTGCCCTTTGTCGCTGTTTCCCGCCATGCGGATGCTCTCGATGCGCAGTTGTTTCTTGCTGCGGTTGTAAACGACGAACTGCTTGGTGGGAGTGCTCTGCGCAGTGATTACGGTGTCAAACTTCACGCTGTCGGTAGAGAACGCAAGCACATCGGCCGAACTGGTCGAGAAATCGTCCTCGATACATCCACACAATCCCATCAACAGGGTACAGGCCAAGATGCCTATTGTTTTTTTCATTTGTTTCTATGGTTTTTAGTATAATAAACGCACTAAATGCCTGTTTTATTGTAGACGGAATTCACAAATGGGTTCCTATCCTGGCCGATGTGCCATTTGAGTGTTTTTGAAATCGTTTTCAAGAGGGGTGAGTGGCGGTTTTTGTGCTATATATAATGTGTATATTGAAAAAAATCCGTAACTTTGCGGTTTGAATTGAGAAGTATAGAGAAAATTTTCTTGATTAACGGCAAAAAATGACTATGTTTCACAACATGATAAGGGTTAGCTGGTGTGTGGCTTTGGCTATGACTATGGCGCTGACATCCTGTTTCAAGGATGAGCCGTTGAATGCCGAAGCCGACATTGAGCGCGTCGTGGTAAACGTGGCACAACCCGAACAATTGTTTTTTCAGATTACCGACACTGCCCGGGATGTGTTGTCGACCGACAACAACATCGTGTTCACTGTGCGAGGCCATGCCGACCTCACAGCGTTGGCTCCCCGCCTGGTACTCACCCCCGGCGCTACTGTGGAACCTGCCAGCGGCAGTGTTCATGACTTCAGCAATGGCCCGGTGACCTATGTGGTGACATCGCAGGATGGTCGCTGGCAACGTCGTTACACCATCGCTTTCCAGCGTCATCTGGTCATTGTGAACGACACCATCAAGTACGATTTTGAGCACTTTGAGTTGGAGCCGGCTGGCAAGAAGTATTACATTTGGTACAATCAGGACGCTGCCGGGCAACTCGTTCAGGAGTGGGCCAGCGGCAACCCAGGTTACAAAATCGCCCGCGCCACGGCCAAGCCCGACGAGTATCCCACCATTCCTTTGACCGAAGGCTACGAAGGCTATGGTGTGAAACTCATCACGCGCGACACCGGACCTTTCGGGAAGATGTCGAAGAAACCAATCGCTGCCGGCAATCTCTTCCTCGGTGAGTTCGATATGTCGAAAGCGACAACCGAAACCCTGAAATCCACCCGCTTTGGCCTGCCATTCACCAAGCGCCCTGCCAAGTACACCGGCTACTACAAATACACCGCCGGCGACACCTACAAGGACAAGGACGGTAATGTGGTGCCAGGCAAGAAAGATGTGGGATCCATCTACGCCGTGCTCTATCGCAACCACGATGCTGCCGGCAATGAGGTGATGCTTTTCGGTGACGATGTGCAGACCAATCCCAACATCGTGGCCATTGCCAAAGTGAAGGATTTGCACGAAACCACCGAATGGACGGCTTTCGAAGTGCCGTTTGAATATTCGAAGGAGGTGGATGAGCAGTTGCTCGAGAACCGGGGTTACAGCCTCACGGTGGTGTTCTCGGCGAGCGTCGATGGCGATTTGTTCATCGGAGCCATTGGCAGTACGTTGTGTGTGGACAAAGTTCGCGTGATTTGCACCCACGAAGAGTAGAAAACAGAGGAGATTACAGAGAGATGAAGAGGTTTTTAGCATATGTGTTGCTGATGGTGATGGCCGGGGCGGTAGCCCATGCGGCGCGCCCCGACAGCACGTTTTTGAACACAGGTTTCTTTTTTGAGGGCCGTGTGGGATACAACATCGGTGGCTCGGCTCCGTTAGGGATGCCGGCAACCATCCGTAAAATCAACAGATTCTCGCTCACGCCCAACGTCACGTTTGGATTGGGTGCCTATCGTCCCATCAACGGCCGATGGGGTGCCAAGGTGGGAATCTCCTTTGAGAACAAAGGCATGGAGACCGATGCCAATGTGAAGAACTATCACATGGAAATCACCAAAGGCGGAGAGACGCTGGAGGGCGTGTTCACCGGCAATGTGGTGACACGAGTCACCCAATGGATGTTCACTGTGCCGGTGCAGGTGACCTGCGATGTGCGCAAGGTGCGACTGCGGGCAGGGCCTTATTTCTCTTACCTCACGGGTTACAAATTCGATGGCTGGGCCTACGACGGCTATTTGCGCGTGGACGACCCCACCGGTGCCAAGGTGGTGCTGGGACATGAGGATGGCGAGCGAGGCGAATACGACTTCTCCGATTCCATGCGGCGTTTTCACGTGGGGTTGGGCTTCGGTGTCGACTGGTATTTCATGAAGAAATTCGGTGTGTGGGCCGACCTCAACTGGGGCCTTCAGGGCATCCACAAGAGCGACTTCCACACCATCGAGCAGACCCTTTTCCCCATTTATGGGGCCTTTGGCATCACCTACAAAATTCGATAATACACTAAACAAATAAAAACGACTTAAAAAGTTATGAAAAAAGTATTTACTTTCATTTCGCTCCTTGTCTGGGCGCTGGCCGCGACGGCTTACACCGGACAACTCATTGTGGGCAACACGGAGAACAGCAATGCCACCGCCACCGTCACTCAAAACGGTGACACCTACTCGCTGACCGTGGGCTCTTACAGCCTTACGGGCCTCACAGGCACTACCACCGCTGGGGTGACAACGCTGAAACAAAACGGTGCCGTGGTGGCACGATTCAACACGGGCACTCTCTATGCCAACTTTACCCAGGGCGGCGACAACGTGTCCTTTACCACCGCAGGTTTCCAACTCAACAACCGCGGTTTCGAAGCCTGGCACGACGTATCAAAGAAAGTAACGGGATACAGTTCTGGTACATATAGCGGTGAGGAGCCAAATGGCTGGCATGGCTTTTTGAGTTCAACTTCTAACGGGCTTCCATTGCCTACAATGACATTAGGCCCCGCGATTAAAGCCGTGGCAAAAAGTCTGGCAAAAACAGATGACAAACATAGTGGAAGTTATGCCGCATTGTTGACTGCCGGTTCCGCATTAAATATAACAGCCAATGGAACCATGACCACCGGCCGAATGAATATGGGAAGTACAACCGCGGCTGACACCAACAACCATGCCGCCATTAACACAACCGACACCGATGCCAATGGCGACCCATTCTATACCCCGTTGAATGGCAGCCCTGATGCCATCTCGGCTTGGGTGAAGTTTGTTTCCACTACGACCAATGCAAAATTGTCGGCCATCGCATTGGCTGATGGTGCTTACCAAGACCCCGAAGCCAACGGCGCCACCTACAACAACGTGGTGGCCAAAGCCCAAGATGGCGCAATCACTGCCTCATCGGCTTGGAAACAGGTGACT
>CACZNP010000103.1 GCA_902782545.1 uncultured Bacteroidales bacterium | reverse complement strand
GCGAGCCGAACGCAGAGATTGAGCTTGTTCAAACTATGCTGAGGCGAAGCCCATTGACGCCGAAGGAGCGGGTGGCCAAAGGCCGGGCTCTTGCGGGAGCAAGGTTCAGTAATTGAATCGGTGTCCGTTCCACTTGAGTGTTTTGGGTTGCTTCATGTTGCCGGATTCGTCCCACGGGGTAACGATGATGTCCTTACCGGCACTGGGCAGAGCGTAAGTGCATTGATAATCCACTGTGAATGGATTATCACAATAGGTCATCTTCTTGGTGGCGCTGTTGTAGCGGCAAAAGACGAGGCCACTGGTCTCGGTGACTACAGGCTTGCCATCGCAGAGGGATGCCATATTGTTGAAAACAAACAATTTGTGCTTCCCATCCGACTCATTCCAGTAGCACATTTCCATTCTGATTAGGCAGGTTTCGTATTGCCACTCGTAGAGGATGTAGCCGTTTTTCTGGTCAATGCGCAGGGTCACGCCCTCTTCTTGCGGGAGGCCCTTGCGGTGGCGGCTCAAAGCATCCTTGACGGCCAGCGCGGGCCGGTCACCGCATTCTTCATCGTTGGCTTCACAATCGCAGAGGAATGCCCAAGCCAAATCGGTGATTGTGGGTTTTGCACCCTTGAAGTGCACACGGAACCCATCCTGGGCCGACATGGCCAGGATGAAGCAAGCAAAAATGATTACCAATGACAATCTTTTCATGGGATTGAGTTTTAAATGGAACTATGTTTTATGCAAATATAAAATAATTTCCAAAAATTTCCAAAAAAACAGCCATTTTGGCCTCATGAATTTGCGAACCGCACAAAAGCCCCCCCAATCCTTCAACCCTGTACTTGACGCAACGAAATCATCATTTTTTCCGGCCTGTGATGGTGGCTTTCGCCGTTTTTTAGTATTTTTGTGCGCCTTAACCTGAATAATGTAGTTAGCGAATGAAAAAAACGTTTTTGTCTTTGTTGGCGTTTCTGATGGTGTTGCCGGCAGCAGCGGGCACAGCGCCCAGCGACAGTGTGGCGGCTCGCAAAAAAGTGGCGGTCGTGCTCAGTGGCGGAGGGGCTTTCGGGGCCATCCATGTGGGAGCCCTCAAAGTGATTGAGGAGGCTGGTCTGCCTGTCGACATGCTGGTGGGAACCAGTATGGGCAGCATCGTTGGGGCCTTGTACAGCGTGGGCTACGACAGCAACGACATCGCCACCATGTTCCGCACCATGGATTGGGCCGAACTGTTTCTTGACCGGGAAGACCAGCATCGGCTCACACTGAGCGAGCGCGATGCGCAAAACACCTATTTCTACGAGCGCGACTTCTATGTGGCCGGAGGCATCGACCCGCAACCTGGCGGGATGATCAGGGGCAATAACGTGGAACGCGTTTTCGAGCATTACCTGCGAGGATACACCGACAGCATAGATTTCCTGCACGACATGCCACGGCAATTTGCTTGCGTGGCCACCGACTTGGTTTCCGACAGTGAGGTGTTGCTCACCCAGGGCTCGCTCGTGAAGAGCATTCGCTCGAGCATGTCCATCCCCGGAGTCTTCACTCCGGTGCACTTGGGCGACATGGTGCTGGTGGATGGTGGGGCAAAAAACAATTTTGCCGCCGATGTGGCAAGGAAACTGGGCGCCGACATTGTCATCGGCATCAAGTTTGACCTGGAACTGGGCACCGTCAAAGAGTACCGCAAACTCATGGATGTGATGGAACGGTCGGCGGGCAGCGACGTGAGCCGCCGCGCCAGAGAGAACGAAAAGTTTTGCGACCTGCTCATCAAAGTGCCCGTCAGAGGATTCACCAGCGGCAGTTTCTCGGCTGGGGCTCTCAACAACCTGATGGAGCGTGGAGAGAAGGCCACCCGGGAGAAAATGGACTCGCTCTTGCTGCTCAAGGCGCAATCGGGCGCACAACCTGGCACCGACTACTCGATGCACCTGCGCAACATCGACAACTTGGACATCGACGATGACGACAAGGGCGGACTGATCGACACCCGCAAGGACAATACGATTGTGGCAGCCATGGGACTCCGGTTCGACTCCGAAGACCTTGCCTGCGCACAACTGAACGGACGCTACTTTTTGGGCGGAAGACTCAACAAAGAACTCAACCTGACGATGCGGTTGGGCCTGCGCTCCATGCTACGCCTGGGTTTCGACATTGAGCCATGGAAATTCAAAACAATGGGGTTGAGTTACGAGTTTTGGTACAAATACAGCGACATTTACACCAAGGGCAAACGCAACAACAACCTGTCGCTCATCTATCAGCATGCCAACCTCAAACTGCTCAAACTCGATGCCATGAACTTTGACTGCGAAGTGGGACTGGGATGGGAACACTATCATATTTTCAACAAATTACGGAATGATGAAAGCGTGTTGTTTTTCCCGTCGAACGAGCACTACCTCAACTATCATGCGCGCTTGCGCTACAACAACGAGGACCGCCGCTATTTCACGCAAAGGGGCATGAGGGCCGAGGCTCAATATGCCTACTACACCGACAACTTTGCGCAGTGGAAGGGACACAGCGGGTTCAGCACGGTCATGGCTTTGTGGCAAATGACCATTCCCTTGGCACGGAACACGCATCTGCGCCCCGGCGTGATGGGACGCCTCATTTTTGGCGATGACCTGCCATTGATGGTGAACAATATGGCCGGCGGCTTGAGTTACGGCAAATTCTTCCCGCAACAGTTGCCCATGGTCGGTGTGGGGCACGCCGAGTTCTTCAGCACCAAGTACATCAGTGCTTCGCTACGCCTGCAACAGCGACTCACGGGCCGGCATTACCTGCTGCTCGATGGCAGTGTGGCCGAGCGCAACGACTCGCTCGGCGACATTTTCGACCGCAATCCGTTGTGGGGCGTTCAACTGTCCTATTTCTACAACAGTGGCTTTGCCGGTCCACTCGGAGCCTCGCTTCGCTGGAGCAGCCACACCCACCGTCTCAACTTTTTCGTCTCACTCGGGTTTGATTTCTGAGTGCCTCATTCCTTTGGGTTCCGGATAATCCAATCAAAGGCATGCAGCAAATCATCGGCCATATAGATGACGTTATCCTCCATGAACGGAGCCATGGCCGGGCCGATGATTTTGTAGACGCTTCCGTCTTTGATGTAGAAGCGGCGGTCGAAGCGCTTGCCGTTCTGGTCGTAGTCTTGGGTCGACACAAACAACAACCTCTGGCTCTGTGAGTCGAAAAGATACTCTTCGTAGTATTTCTTCTTGCCGATGTTGTACTTGCGCGTGACGAGGTAGAGAGGATAATAGAAGAAATGAGGGTCACCGTCATCATCCAACAAGTAGGTTCCCTCGGCGGTGTTGTAGAAGAAATGGAGCGTTTCGGTGGTTTTTCCCTGGCCACGCACCGTGTAGTTGAGCGTGGTCACCATCTCGTTGCCCAAACTTTTGTTTTTCTTCGTCAATTCCTTTGCATGCTGGTAGGCATCATCGATTGAGGAGATGATGGGGTCGGGGTCTCCGGCTGCACAGGTGAGTGCAATCAGTGCGCAAGCCGCAAACAGAAAATGTCGTAAAGTTTTCATAACAGTTTGTCTTTATTGAGTATTGATAAAGTCCATATTAATTGTTGTCTCATTCTCTCAAACACCCATCACCCATTTCGTGAGCAGCAACACGACG
>CACZNP010000102.1 GCA_902782545.1 uncultured Bacteroidales bacterium | reverse complement strand
CCATAGCCATTGACCTGTGTGCGGAACGAGAGAATCTTGTTGGCGGCATCCTTGATGTTGAGTGCCGGGGTGATGAGCCATGCGTCGAAGGGTGGGGTGCCCTTGTAGCCGGTCATGGCGGCGTAGGTGTTGTTGTCGAACGACGTGGTGTACCACTTCTTGTCGCCTTTCACCTGCACATTGTACCAGTCGGAGGGCAAACCTCCCTCAAAGCCTTCCTCGAGTTCGGTGACGCCACCCACCACGATAGTGAGCACGAATTCATCGGTCGAGCCGCTATTGCCCGTGATACCGTTTGCACCCATGAATGGTGCGAAAGTACCCTTGATGTAAATCAGGCTCTTGTAGAGTCCTTCGTTGTCCTTGAGGTTAGCCTGCTGGCGGAACTTGGTCCCTTGCGGCAATGCCACCACGAGGCACTTGCTGATGTCCTTGCACTCGGGCTCGGGAGCAATGACCAAGGTGTTGTCGAGGGTTGTGGGGGCCTGCCATTCGATGTCGCCATTGCCACTGATGCTGGTCACCTCGGGAGCCACAGCACCCACGATGTAGCCTTCGACCCATCCTGAGCGTCCGCTGTTCTGGTAGGTAACACCATCTTCCACCGAGTAGGGATTCTTGAGCAAGCCCTTGGTGTCGGTGGTGAAGCCGATGCAGTCGGTGACGTCGCGCAGATAGAGTTGCCACGTTCCCGCCCGGGTGTTGCTGGTGGCATAGTAACTGAGCAAGCCCACGATGTCGCCTTCTCCCATGGGGAGCATGTCGGCACGGAAACTGGCATAGTTACTGTTGCGCACCACCAGGCTGTTGCCGTTGGTGTCAATGATGTTGCGGTTGGTGGTGGCATCGGCCTCGGCAAAGGTCACTTCCCCGTTGGCATCCTGGAATTTGACTCCGTTGATGCGCACGAGTTGTCCTTGGTACTTGCGCAGGGTCTCACCGTCGGTCTTGCCTTGGAAATCGGCGATAGACACGGTGACGGTGTCGACTTTCGAGGGATCGGGCAAGCCGTTGATTTCGGCAGTTGCTTCCCACATTTCATAGGGGAGGAAGGTTGCTTCCCACACGCCGCCTTTGTCGTAGTACTGCGGATAGCCGAGTTGCTGCTGGCCGTTGTATTTGCCCACGAACATGTTTTTCAGGGGGATCACCACATCCTGGCCATAGCGATAACTGGAGTTCAGTCCGCTTTGGTTGATAGAGATGGCCAAGCCACCTGTCTCGTCTTGGATGTAGAGAGACTTGTAGATGTTACCCGACTCGTCGCTGCTGCTGACGTAACCATGAATGACAATTTCTTCCTTCACGGTGTCGATGTAATTCACCGCATCTTGCCAGTATTTGGCTTTAAAGTCGGCGATGGACATGTTGACGGTGTGCTGGGCTGTGGGTACCACCAGAGGGGGCACATCGAACTCATCGTTACAGCCGGTGAAGCCCACCAACAGGAACAACATGCTGAGATAGAAATAAAAGCGTTTCATAATGTTATGTTGTTATTATTGTAATCGTTTAAAGTTTCTTGTTGGAAATCTCATGATGGTTTAGAATTTCACACCCACATTGAGGAACATTTTGAATCCCTGCGCATAGTAGTACTTGTTGGGGAAGCGCGTGGTGGTGTAGTTCTTGTAGTCGAATCGACCCTGTTGGAAACCACCCGTCTGGATGCTCTTGTTGTTCAAGATGTTGTCCAGGCTGAGGTTGAGGTTGAGCGATGCTGTGCGGTTCAGGTAAATCACGTGTCCGATGCTGGCGCCCAGCACGAATGCCTCGTTGAGTTTCTCCTGGGTTGTGATGGTGCGAACCATTTGCTCCAGGTCGGCCATGTTGTCGGCTTGCTTGTAGAGGTCTTCCATCTTCTCATGGCGTATGGGCGACAGGTCGATGTAGGAACGGTTCATCCAGGTGCCGTTCACTTCCACAAACCACATCTTGGGGCCGGCCCAGTTGAGCGAGATGTTGTAGGCCTCTTGCGGAGTACCGCTCACGTAGAAGTTTTTCAGGTACACTTCGGTGGTGACATCGGGTATGGATCCATTCTCGATGCTTCGTGTTCCCAGTGGCCTGTTTTTGTATTGGTAACGTGCCAAGTTGGCCGCACCACTCAGGGTGAGCGATGAAGAGAGTTTGTAACTCACACCGATTTCAATTCCCTTATGCACCTTGTGCACACCTGTGAGCGCATAGTTCATGAACGAACTGTACTGGTCGTCGTAGAAGGCTGTGCGCTCGGTTCCATCGCGCATGTCGGTGAAGAATGCCGAAATCGATGCCTTGAACTGGCGATAGTTCATCACATAGCCGATATCGGCCGAGAAGACTTTTTCGCTGTTCAGGTTGGCAATGACATCGTCTTTGATGCGCGGCGACACATAGGCATTGTTGGGCAACGGGGCCTCGGTGCCGTAGAAGATGTGTGCCGAGAATTGGTTGCGTCCATCAAGTTTGTAGGTTGCACCGGCTTTGAAAGCGGCGGTGATGAACTCATGTTTCTTGCCCCGTCCGTAGGAGTTGTTTTGCGCACGTCCGTTGAGCATGTGTCCGTAACGATAATAGACGGTGTAGTCGGCTTTCAATCCATAACTGATGTCCCACTTGGGCAGGTTGAACACGAACTGTTTCCAGATGGTTGCGTTGATGGTGTTGATGTCATAGTCGTAGCCGAAACGGTCACCCTCGTAGATTTTGCGGTTGGGGTTGTTCAGGTCGTTTTGTGCCACATTGGGGTCGCCGGGGAAGTCACGCTCGGCATAGGTGTCGATATCACTCCAGAAAGTTCCTCCCAGCAAGTCTTTCAGCGTCTTGTAGTAGGAAGCCCGGGTGAACTTGCCCGTGAGTCCTCCCTGCAGGGTCACCTTGTCGGTAAGGCGCATGTTCAGGGTGGAGTTGAGCACGGCCATGGCGAGGTTGCTGTGGCGTTTTTCCAGGATATAACTGGCGCTGCGTTCCTGTCCCAGGTATTCGGCCTCGATGTTGTTCAGTCGGTTGGTGGTGTAGGCATGCTCCCAATCCACTTGCCTCATGTTCTCATCGTTCTGCCACAGGTCGGTGTAGTAGGCTTTCACGTTCTCATCGGTGTAGTACGACGGCAAGTACTTGTAGTAGTCGGGCTTGATGTCGGCTTGGTTGTTGCCGCGGTCCAGGTCGGCCGATGAGTAGAATGACTTCTGGAAGGCGGCACCTGTGTTGAGCGATACGCCCATTTTGGGAGTCCACAACCAGTTCAGGATCACTGTGGGGGAGAAGGATTCCACCACCTTGTAGTTCCGTTTCTTGCCATTGAACCATCCCCAGTTGGCATTGTACATGTTACTGCCGGCCAGGTCGTAGGCCTCTTGGGTGACAGCGCGGTTGCTGGCACGCTTGGTGGGTGCCCCGAAGGTTGTCAGCGCGAGGCTGTGATGGGAGTTGATCACTTTTTGGATAGCCAGGAAATAGCCCCAACTGTTATAGAACGTGCCCGGGAACACACCTTCATCGGCGTATCGTCCCACAGCGCTCAGCGTCATGGCCCAGCCGTTGGGCTTGAGCCCGGTGCTGTAGGTGACCATGCCGCGGTAACGGTAGTTGCCGTTGGTGTAAGCCACACTGCCTCGGAATCCGGGTGCGTAGTCTTTGGCATAGGTGCGGATGTCGTTGTTGCCGCCAATGGCACCGAAGCCGAAACTGGTGGATTCGAGTCCCATGCCGATGCTCTTGCTCTTGAACGCCTGGTTCAAGCCACCCGTCATGGAGTAGTTGAACTGGCCTCGAATGGGCTCGTTGAAGTTGATGCCGTTGATGGAGGTGCGGGTGTACTCGTTCTTGTAGCCACGGATGCGGAAGCGCATCAGGCTGAAGTCGAAACTGGCTGCCTGATAGAACGGGTCGTCGTTGGCACCCGTCAGGGTGGCAATACTCTGCGAGTTGCCCTCCTCGTCCTCCAGTTCGCTCTCGGTGAGGATGACATCGTTGAAAGTCTGGTTCTCGTCATCCTGGGCGTTGAAACTGGAAGACTCCAGTTGGATGGTACCCAGATTGTCGACAACATTCGGGAAGATTTGCACCCGGCGGGTGAAATCTTTGTAGCCATAGCCCAAGACGATGATTTCGTCGTCGCCCGCTTGCGCGTCACTAATCATGAAATCTCCGCTTGGACCCGTCGTCACGGTATTGCCCTGTGCGTCGAGCATGACAGTTGCTCCTACCACAGGCATTCCGCTCTTGGCGTCCACTACCACACCTCTCAGTCCGGTGCGCTCGGCCAAAGCCGGCAGAGTCACGAACAGGGCGAGTAGCATTAACAGTTTTAGTTTCATAAAAGATAGGTTATGTTGATAATTAAGTTAATTTAGTATAAATGGTATCGGGTTTTTTGATACACCGATTAAAATATCCAAAATTAATACAATTATTTTAATTGTGACAAAAAAATAAGTCAAAATTTGGCACTATCTTTGTCAAACCGATTAAAAAAGAAGACAAGACGATGAAATACGTTTGTCCCAAATGCGGGAAAAACATCGATTTGAGCGCGGAGGCACTCATCGCGTCAGAGTATAGGACGGTTTGTCCGCAATGCCTCTCGCAACTTGAGATTGTGGGCGACTATGCCTATATCCAGCCTGAAGGCGACCCTCTGCTTTTTGACCGTGGCGAAGACCAACCTGCCGCTGCGGTGACCGATGTTGTTGCGCAAGATGTCACCGCGGTCACTCCGCCCGCATTGCCCCCTCAACTGCCGCCGCAAGATCCCCTCTATGGCGCGGCGGTGCACTTTGTGTCGCAGTGCAATGCCATCACGCCCATGATGCTGCGCGACTACTTCGGCATCGACATGGAGCGCGCCCACACCCTCATGGCACAACTTGAGCGCGACGGCGTGGTGGGACCCTACCGCAACGGAGCACCACGGCAAATTCTCATTCCCCACAACACCGATATCCCTTATGGGATTCCTCAGCGTTTTGAGCCTGCCCCACAAGGGCAACCGATGGATGACCCTCAACAAAACGTCACCGTGCACCGATTCACCTGCGGCGGATGCCTGATGTGGATTCTCATCATCGCCTTCGCAGTTTTCCTTTTCCGGATGTGCTTTGGATAAATCGGGTTGTAACGTTCGCTTCGCGCAAGTTACTCTCATTCGGCATAAATAATAAAAAACTGCGTTTCTTATTTTGTTCTGCGCTCATTTAATCGTAACTTTGTCAGTTAATCAAGATAATTGTATTTAGAGTTAAATATATAGAGTAGAATTATGGCCCTTCAATGTGGAATTGTGGGACTGCCCAATGTGGGAAAGTCCACTTTGTTTAATTGCCTGTCGAGCGCGAAGGCGCAGTCGGCTAATTTTCCGTTTTGCACAATAGAACCCAATGTGGGTGTGATCACAGTGCCCGACGAGAGGTTGTCGCGTTTGGCCGAACTTGTCCATCCCAAACGTGTGGTTCCCACGACGGTAGAGATTGTTGACATTGCTGGACTTGTGAAGGGTGCGAGCCGTGGCGAGGGGTTGGGCAACCGCTTCTTGGCCAATATCCGCGAGACCGATGCCATACTGCATGTGTTGCGTTGCTTCGACGATGACAACATCACCCATGTGGACGGCACTGTGGACCCTGTGCGCGACAAGGAGGTGATTGACATGGAACTGCAGTTGCGCGACCTGGAAACCATCGAAAGCCGTATCGCCAAGGTCTACAAGCAGGCACAGACAGGTGGCGACCGCGATGCGAAAGTGCAATATGGGGTGCTCAAACGCTACCAGGAAGCCTTGCAACAAGGCAAGAGCGCCCGCTCTGTGGAGTTGCTCAACAAGGACGAGGAGCGTGTGGCGCACGACCTGTTCCTGCTTACCAACAAGCCAGTGCTCTATGTGTGCAACGTGGACGATGCCAGTGCCGCCACAGGCAATGCCTATGTGGAGGCCGTGCGTCAGGCCGTGGCGGGTGAAAACGCGCAAATCCTTGTGGTTGCGGCTCAGACCGAGGCTGAGATTGCCGAACTCGACACCTTTGAGGAGCGGCAGATGTTTCTCCAGGAGATTGGGCTTGAGGAAAGTGGTGTGAACCGCCTGATCAAAGCGGCCTATGCATTGCTTGACCTGCAAACCTTTCTCACCGCCGGCCCCGACGAGGTGCGTGCATGGACCTTCCACAAGGGCAGCAAGGCGCCGCAGTGTGCTGGTGTGATACACACCGACTTTGAGCGAGGATTCATCCGAGCCGAGGTCATCAAGTACGAAGACTTTATCCACTATGGCAGCGAAGCCGCTGTGAAAGAAGCCGGCAAGATGCACATTGAGGGTAAAGACTATGTGTTCCAAGACGGCGATATCGTCGTGTTCCGCTTCAATGTGTAAACCCCTTTGTGCGCAAGACGACAGGCATGCAAGCACACCCCACAACGTCCAAGGTTCGCCTCCCATTCATCGACTTTATGAAGGGGCTGTGCATCATGCTCATTGTGATGGTTCATGTGGAGGGTACTTTCTTTGACAATATCCTTCCCAATCTGAATAATGCCTTGCAATCATTTCGCATCCCGCTCTACTATTTTCTTTCGGGGTTGTTTTTCAAGACTTACAGCGGATTCAGCGATTTCACTCGCCGGAAAGTAAACAATCTGGTGATTCCGTTTGTGTTTTTTCACCTGTTGTGTTGTCTGGTAACCTTATTGATTTTTGAACTCAAAGACAACTTTGTCCGGCCCCAGGAAATAGGGTTTGCATGGATGTGTTTTGTCGAGCCGCTATACTTGCGGGACTGGCATTATACGGTGCCGCTCTGGTTCCTGATGAGCCTTTTTGAGGTAAACATCATTTACTATGCCCTGCAGCGCTGGCTCAAACCTGTTGTTACATTGTGTGTGGTTGTGGTGATTTCAATAATTGGATACTTGTTGTTTGTCAATCACATGGAGTTGCCTCTCCATTTCGACACTGCGCTGGTGGGGTTGCCTTATTTTGTGCTCGGCTCCATGTTCAAGCAGCACGGCGCTCTCCAGCCGCATCCTGCCGAGCGTTGGGCATGGTTGGTTGCAATTCCGGTGTTTGTGGCCATCTATTTTGTGGCCCGCCGCATCGACATCCACATGCAGATTGTGCCCAACTACCTGCTGCTTTATGGCGTGCCTTTTGTGGCCATCGCAGCCTTGTTCTTCGCCTGCAAGCCACTGGGCTATGTCCCTGTGTTGTGCTACTGGGGTCGTTATTCTATTGTGATTTTGGGCACACACGCAACCATCATTGAGCCCATCAGATTGTTTTTCATTCATCGAGGGCTCAGTACCATGTGGGTGGCAAGTTGTACGTTTGTGGTTACCATGCTGGTAGTTACTGCAGTCATCTGGCTGTTTGTCCGCATTTTCCCGCGTTTCACGGCTCAGCAACCTTTTTTCCATGAACATTGGCGCATAGGCCAATCCAAACCCGAAACAATATGAAAAGAACAACTGTGAAGATATGTTTCTGTATGTTGTGGGTGGCGCTTGTCGGTTGCTTCTTGTCGTGTGGCAAGGAAGATGACCCCATGCTCATGGGAAAGAAAAAGACCATTGTTGCTGCCACCGACACTTTGCGCGTTCTCTCCATCGGGAACAGTTTCAGTGTCGATGCATTGGGCTATGTACCCTTTTTGATGGCAGAGTTGGCTCCCGATGTTGACTTCACGCTCTGTATCGCCCACGACCCTTATTGCTCATTGAAAAAACACTTTGAGAATGCCAACAACGGGTATGGCTACACCTTGTATTTCAACGTTGAGGCCCAACCATGGAGCAGCCGTAATGACATGTCTTTGGCGAGCATTCTTGACTTGGCACCTTGGGACATCATCATCTTCCAGCAGGTGAGTTATGACAGTTACAAATACTCGAGTTGTCAGCCTCATCTTGACCAATTGATTGAATGGGTCAAGAATCGTGCATCAACCCCAAGTGCCATGGCATGGCTCATAACCCCGTCCTTCGCCGACGGTAGCGAGCAATTGAGTAAATACGACTTTGACAGCGATGGAATGGCCCAATCCATTGGGCAATGTGCGAAAAGCATCATACAAGAAACCCCCATTTCATTGATTATTCCCAGTGGCACAGCAGTGCAGTATGCCCGCCACACTTCGCTTGACCAATATGGCCAGTTTGGCCACCTAACTTACGATGGAAGCCATCTTCAACCCGGTATTGCTTGCCTTACCGAGGCCTATGCCGCTACCGAGGCGCTACTGCGTTTCAAGGGTCGCACAATGTTAATAGCCAACAGTCGTATGAATATTGATGATAACTGGTTGGTAATCAACAATATTCCACAGTCGGGTTCGCTTTTTGGTATCATAGAGGCCAATTTGGCGCTTGCCAAGCAATGCGCCCTGCAAGCAATTGATAACCCTTATTGGACATCGAAAAAATGAAACAGAATCAAATCATACACCTTTTAGTTAGTGTTGTTTTCACATTGGCCTGCACTGGAACAGGAATGGCGCAATCACTGTTTCCCAAAGGTGACGTGAATCGTGATAGCGAAGTGAGCGTGGCCGATTTGACGAACCTTGTGGATATTTTGTTGAAGAACAGTTGCCCTGAAAGTCAGCAAAAATATGCCGATGTGAATAAAGACGGAGAAATTACCGTTGCAGATGTTGCTCTTCTGGCGAGCCGCCTCATGGGATTTCACGAACCTGCCGAATATTGCTACTCCGGTACGCTGCCTGTGGTTTACTTGATGTGTGAAGGCACCATCAACAAATCGGATTACTTGCCCGCAACGATGCGTATTGATGCGCTGGGATTGGAGCCATGGGTGGATATGGTTGATTCGCAACTGTCCATTCCACTGTCAATAAAAGGCCGTGGTAATTACACATGGAGTCACTACGCCAAAAAACCTTATAAAATCAAACTGGATAAGAAGAACTCACTGTTGGGATTTTCAAACAGCAAGCACTTCGCGCTTGTTCCCCATGCCGACGATTGGATGGGATATGTCCGCGATGAAGCCGGCTATGAATTGAGTCGCCGTATAGGCATGGAGTATTCTCCTCGCCAAGTTCCGATTGAATTGGTAATCAATGATGAATATCAGGGATTGTACTTCTTGTCCGAGACCGTCAGAGTGGAAAAGAACAGGGTGAATATAACCGAGCAGGACGATATGGAAACCGATCCCCAACGAGTGACGGGTGGCTGGCTGCTGGAAATTGACAATTACAACAGCCCAGGCCAGATTTGTATCATGGAAAATGACAGTGTGACGTTGCTGGTGACCAGTCATTCGCCTGAAGAGTTGTCGGAACAGCAGCGACAATATCTCACTTGCCTCATAACCGAAACCGATTCGGCTATTTACAATCCCGATAAGACAAGCACCGATTGGGAAGATTACATTGATATGGACGCTCTGGCAAAGTTCTACATAGTCAACGAAGTCTTAGAGGAAGTGGAGGCTTTCCATGGCAGTTGCTATTTTTATAAGGATAAAGGCGATAGTGCGAAACTGAAATTTGGACCCATATGGGATTGTGGTAATTCATACACTTATGATCGGTTCGAAACCAACATGGACGCTTTTTTGGTGGATTATCCCAAGTTCCAGCATCACTGGATTGCTGAGATATTGAAATATCCCCGCTTTCAGGAGTACGTGCGAGAGTTATGGAAAACATTTAGGCCCCAACTCGACACGATGGATGAGTTCATAGACAGTTTTGTCGATCAAATCGCTGCGGCCGCTGCAAGCGATGAGCACTATTGGCCCAGTTCAGAGAGCGACTATATCCGTGCTCGCGCAAATGCTTTTAAAACTTGCCTGCACAAGAAAATTGTATTTCTTGACTCACAATGGGGAGTGCCCAACGAATAGAAGACAATAACACATACACCGACGATGAATAATAAAGTTGTAATCACATTGCTCGCTACCGTGGCTGTCATTGCATCGACTAGCGCAAAAACAATCCGTCTCGATATCCGGCCTGCTCAAAAAGATATCACACAGGCACTTACTACTGCTGCTGGTCAAATGACACGTACCGACACGCTGGTTGTGACCTTTGCTAAAGGCAATTTCATTATCGCAAAGGCTATCTCGTTTCCCGGACACGTGGTGATGAAAGGTGCAGGAGAGAAAAAAAGCATTATCACCCTGCTTGACCATCAAGATTTCAAAAGCGATGTTTTCTTGAAAATTGATGGGCGTAAAAACGCACCTGTGTCGCTGTCGATGAGTAAACTTGCCATCAACTTAGGTAAGCACGATGGCATTTTGTGGAACACGCGTTCCGAGAAATTTCTTATCAAAGTGAACCACGGTAACAGAATCAATATAGATCACTTTGCCAGTTATTGTGACAATGCATTTTGTACCAACCTTGATTTTCGTGTGTGCGAGAATATCACAATCACCAATAGTTCGTTCACCAACTATAACAACTGCTCGACGGGCGGTATCTTGTGGTTCCGCGGCAATATTCAGAATGTGGTGGTGAGGAACAATCGTCTGTACAAATATGGCAATGACGAGGCTATCGCTTTTTGGGAAGTGGGCGACGATGCACACGCTCGGAAACCGCTGAACACCACATCCTATAAGAGAAACATCACCGTTGCCGACAATTACTTTTTCTTCGGTCGTCCCGAGAAAGAGCGATACGAGGATGTGGGAATGGATGTGATGGTGACGCTATTTGCCGATGAATATGGGAATTACAACATCCCCACTCATTTCCAAAACATCTTATTCTCCAACAATGAATTTGATGTTGACGCTCCAGTGAAGTGCATCATGGGTATCACTATCGACAAAAACACCACCCATCAGGGTGTGTCCATTGTCGGGAATGAGATCAACAACCTTGAAGGCTGTTCGGAAGAAGGTTCATCGCACACCGATTTCCAAATCAATGATTTCTCTGCCACTCCGTCGGCCATTCTCATCAAGGGCAACAAGACCCAAAGCCAGTGTGAAGTTTCCGACAAATACGGGCACAATGGATACACGCATTTGGGAGTGGATGGTGCATTGGTGCAGTTTGAAGAGAACACGGTTGTGAGTTATGCCTCAACAGCCAAGCGGGGAGTGAGATTGATCTGGGTTAAAACCAATGGCGGTAGCATCTTGCTTAACAGTAATGTGTGCAAGGGTTTGGAGATGTTGTGCCAGGCATCGTTTGGCAATGGTGTGCCACAATTGACACTGAATGCGCAAAACAACTATTTCCAGGGTGATACACGCATTCACTGCAGCAAGTTGGATAAGGCTGATATTTCTTTCACCAACAACACCATCAACAGCACCCGGTATGAATATTTCCTACAGGAGTTTGCCAAGTCGGGTTCACTGGTGTTCAATTACAATAAGGTGACGGCCGGAGCATCGGGGTGTCCGCTAATGGCCCACTACAACCAGGATGCGCTCGAAACGATGGAATTCACCAAACTGGAGGTGATGGGCAATGAGTTTAAGGGAGTGGGAAGCGAGAAGATTCTTCTCAAGAACTTCATCAATGTGAAGAACCGCAAGGTGCGGGGCAATGCTTTTGTCCGTTAATCTTCGTTGCAAACAGTTTTCAATTGTCGGCAGGTTGATTGAGAGACTTCGGACCAGTCGAATTCCTTTAAATCGTAACTGACCGGAGACGGCTCGGCTTGCTCAAGTTTGAGGGCTATCACCCGGGCCATGTCGTCTGTGTCGGCGACCTGAAAATAGTCGGTGCCCGGCAGGTTCACAAGGTGGGTGGCGGTGATGTCGCTCACAGCCATGGGCAGTCCATAACTCATGGCCTCAAGCATCACCAGCGGAAATCCCTCGTTGAGTGATGGCAACACAAACAACCGGGCGTGGCTGTAGAGTTGGCGCAAATCCTCTCCCGTGGTGAAACCGGTGAATACCACTTTGTGGCTCGTGTCGAGCGATTTCAGTTTTTCAAAATAGGCTGTGTCGTGGTCGCTGCCTCCGGCGATTACCACTTGCGTCGCGCTGTCGAAGCGGTTTGCCGCCTCAATGAGATGTTCAAAACCTTTTTCCGGAGTGATGCGTCCCACTGCCAACAGGTATTGTCCTGGGCGAATGCCATGCGCATCAAGGAATGAGGTGCCCAGGCTGCGGGTCACGGTGTCGATACCATTGGGGATGTACACACTTTTGGCACGAACGGTCTCATCATATTTTTGCATTTGGAACCGATTCACAAAGATGATGCGGTCGGCATGACGCAGCGACAGACTCTCGCACCAGCGCAACAGACTGCGCTGCCAACCGTTCCATTTGGCATGCTCGTAGTTCACGCTGTGATAGGTCATCACCACAGGCAGCCGCATGAGTTTGAGCAGGGGAATGAACATCCCCGGACCCATGTTGTGCACATGCACTGCATCGGGGCGGTGGAAAGCAATGTGGAGCACACAAAGCAGGGTGTGGAAGACCGCTTCAAAGCCCTTGATGCGGGTAGATGGCAGGTCCACGTACTCAACGTTGGGGAAATTTTGTTTGGATTGTTCGGTAAGATAGGGTCGGCGTCGGTAGGCTCGCACCTGGATGTCGTTCATCAGCGGATAGATGTGCTGGCTGTGCATCTCCACACCTCCTTGCACACCGGGAAACCCCCGCATCCCTATCACCGCGACGGTCATGGCCTTCATGGGTCTAATCCCAGCACAATTCCTTACCGCGCCAAATGCGCCACTTGTTTTTCAGAATCCACTTGATGGGTATCCACGGGCGGCGCACCATGTCGTGGCGCTCGGTGACAATGAAGGCACAGTTGCGGTCGCAGTTGCGTACCCTCTCTAATACTTGTTGTGCTTTCTCGCTGTGGATGATGTTCTCGAAACTGTCGTCTTTGATGTTGCCGATGATCCATTCCTCTTCGCTGCCATTGCAAGGCGTCACATTGCCCCACGGGTC
The DNA here is from genome assembly GCA_902782545.1 of uncultured Bacteroidales bacterium. Taxonomy (GTDB): domain Bacteria; phylum Bacteroidota; class Bacteroidia; order Bacteroidales; family Muribaculaceae; genus Sodaliphilus. The sequence goes on along the minus strand of CACZNP010000102.1, from coordinate 121 downwards.
AATGAAGAAGAAATCGGTCAACGCACCGCAGGCGGGACGGTATCCGGCCTCGTCACCACGCAGGCGACGATGAATGGAGCGGTTGAAGTAGGCCCGTCCATAGTCCTTCAGACGGTCTTTG
>CACZNP010000101.1 GCA_902782545.1 uncultured Bacteroidales bacterium | reverse complement strand
GTGCCATAGGCTGTGGTGGAACCGTCATAAATAAACTTGGCCACGCCGTTCACGCCCGAGATGTTGAGATAATCGCCCGTCTGCGGGGTGTTGGGCCCCATGCTGAAGATGACACTTACCTTAGTGCCCTCTAAATCCATGGTCCAGAAGCCGTCGGCATCTTTTTCGGTAAACTGTTTTCCGGGGAAGTTGCCCAGCAGGTTGCCATTGCCGTTCCATGCATGAAGGTAGGGCGCTGTTCCGCCTTTCATCACTTTGATGGTGATGGCGTTGGTGCTGGCAGCACAGGCACACACTGCCAGTAGCGTCAATAGTTTGTAATGGATTGAGTTTTTCATTGTATGTTTTTTTTGAGTTCAAATCGCAGTTCACACATTTGTCCAAAAAGTGTGTAAAAATAACAAAGAAAACTCTAATTGTCAAATAAAATGCCCAAAAACCATGATTGCCACCCGAAATTGTTCAGAACTTCTTTGAAGCATGTGCTGAGATTTCCAGCAAAACTGACAAAATGGCACATTTTTTGTTAAATATGGTATGTTGGCGGCAAAAAAGCATTACCTTTGCAGTCGCAAACGAAACGAGATTATGCAAGAACAACAAACTACCGAGAAGCGTACGGTACTCGACTATGACGACATCCGGCAGATGGCCCCGTTTTTTGATGGCAAGCCACGCCTGGTGCGCTGGTTGATGCGCCTGCTGGCTGTGGACAAAGTGAATTGGATACACGACCACAATTTCGACACGCCTGGCGTGCCATTCACTGCTGGCTTGCTCAACGACTTGGGTGCCACACTCAACATCCGCAACGAGCAAGTATTGGACAATCTGCCGCAGGGTGGGTTCATCACGGTGTCGAACCATCCGTTTGGGGCCATGGACGGAATCATGCTCATCAAGATGGTGGGTGAACGCCGTCCCGACTTCAAAGTGATGGTGAACATGATACTGAACCACATTACCGCCATGCGCCCCAACTTCATCAATGTGGACGCTCTGGCCAGTGACGACCCAGCCAAGCGTGCGGTGTCCATGCGTGGCATCAGCGAAGCGTTGCGTCATGTGAAAGAAGGTCATCCGTTGGGCTTTTTCCCCGCAGGAGCGGTGTCGAAATTCACTTGGAAAATGCGTATTGAGGACCGTGAATGGCAATCCAACATCATGCGTCTCATTCAAAAGTTGAAAGTGCCTGTTGTTCCAATCTATTTTCATGGACACAACAGTCTGATGTTCAATATTCTGGGCCTTATTGATTGGCGCATACGCACCTTGAAGTTGCCCAGCGAGGTTTTCCGTCGCAAGAACCCCGTGTTCCGCATCTCGGTAGGCGACCCCATTCAACCCGATGTGCTGTCGCAATACGGCACACCTGAGGAATTGGGCGCATTTTTGAAACAAGAAACCTATAAAATGAAACAATGGAAGTGAGTGAAGAAATACGCCGCACCAAGCAACGGTTCGGCATCATTGGAGACTCGTCGGCGCTGATTGGCGCCATCGAGCGCGCATTGCGTGTGGCTCCTATCGACTTGAGCGTGCTCATCATCGGTGAGAGCGGCTCGGGAAAGGAGTATTTCCCCAAAATCATCCACGAGAACAGCACCCGCCGCCACAAGAGATATATCGCCGTGAACTGCGGCGCTATCCCCGAAGGGACCATTGACAGCGAACTGTTTGGGCATGTGAAAGGATCGTTCACAGGTGCCATTGCCGACCACAAGGGATACTTTGAGGAGGCCGATGGCGGAACGATTTTCCTGGACGAGGTGGCCGAGATGCCCCTGAGCACACAGGCTCGCCTGCTCCGTGTGCTTGAGAGCGGCGAGTTCATGCGCGTGGGTTCGTCGACGGTACAAAAGACCAATATCCGAGTGGTGGCCGCCACCAACAAGGATATGCTCAAAGCGGTGAAGGACGGCAAATTCCGTGAGGACTTGTATTACCGTTTGTCGACGGTGCTCATCCAGGTGCCCGCCCTGCGTGAGCGGGGTCGCGACATTCTGTTGCTCGTGCGCAAGTTCCTGCGCGACTTTGCCGAGAAGAACCGTACCCCCGAGATAGAACTCACCGACGATGCCCGTCAGGCATTGGTCGACTATCACTGGCCCGGCAACGTGCGCCAGTTGAAAAGTGTTGTGGAACAAGTGGCACTGTTCGAGGCCGGCAAGCGCGTGGATGCTGCCACGTTGCGCCCCTACATGCCGCACGTCGAGCAGCACGGGCTGATTGCCATGGCCGATGGGTCGCAGTTTGACTATAACCAGGAGCGTGAGTTTGTGTTCAAGATGATCATGCAACTCAAGCAGGAAGTGGATGCCCTCAAGCAAAAATTGGGCACCGACACCCCCAACACACGCATCACCAACAGCGTGATGGAACTGAAACGCGAGTCGAAGGATTTGATTGCTTATGGTGGCATGCTCCACAGCAGCCAGCATGCAGTCAAGGATGCCCAGCCCGAGGATTTGGGCCAGGTTGACGAAGTGAACATCCAGCAAGTGGAGGCCGAGCCTGTCAAGACTCTTGACGAGACCGAACGCGAGACCATCGAGAGCGCCTTGGCGCGCAACCGTGGCAAGCGCAAGCAAACGGCCGCCGAACTGCAAATCTCGGAGCGCACCTTGTACCGCAAAATCAAGCAATACAAACTGGAGAACTGAACGCTCTCATCCCTACGCAAACCCAAGCAATGAAACGGATAATCATGATATTGACCCTGCTGGCAGGTGTGGCGATGTGGCAAGCGTGCATTCCCAAGTACACGCTCAATGGCGCGGCCATTGATTACTCTGTCTATCGTTCCATCTCGTTCAGCGATTTCCCCATCCGTGCGGCATTGGTCTACCCGCCGCTGCAACAATTGTTCGAGAACAAGATGATCGACATGGTTACTCAACAAACCCGCTTGCGCGTCCTCGACAATCCCAATACCGACTTGCGCATGGAGGGCGAGATTTCGGGCTACAGCCTGTCGCCCCAGGCGGTGGGCGAGGATGCCTATGCCAGCCAGACGCGGCTCACCATCACGGTGCGCATCCGGTACATCGACAACAAAAATCCCAATTTGTCGAAGGATCAATCGTTTTCGGCCTATCGAGACTTCTCATCGAGCGAAATGCTCTCAGATGTGCAGGACGACTTGTGTAACCAGATTTGCAATGACCTGACCGACCTGATTTTCAATGCCACACTGGGCGATTGGTGAAAAAACAAAGAAATACCTGACAACAGATGGATGAGTTGATGAAAATATTGGCCGATGAGACCACGCCGGTAAACGAGCAGTGGGTGGAACAGATGCAAGAGCGGTTCCCTTATTTCCCCATGCCACTGTTGCTCTATCTCAAGCGCAACGGAGTGGCAGGACACGAGGACATGCTGGCGCGGCTTGCCATTGCCTGGCCCGACCGCAAGTCGCTGTCGCTGCAACTGGGCGATGGGGTGGATGGTTTTGCGCAGTTCTATCCCAGTGAGCCCGAGCCTGCCACCCCCGACACCGAAGTGACCATTGATCGTTTTCTGGACCACTACGGCAATGCCAGCACCAAGGAGATTGAAGCCCTGCAGGCAGCCATTTTCCATCCCATGCCCGACTATGCCGACATACTGGCTGCCCAGGACCTTGACGAAGCCGGCACGACCCCTGCCCCAAGCGCCGTCGACGATCAGGAAGAACTCATCAACCGGTTCATTGCCGAGCAGCAAGACCGCGACCGCGCCGTGATTTCGGCACCGGCCCAGCAGCATGTGGAAGAGTCGGAGCGAGCCGAAATCGCCGATGTGGAGATTGTTCAGCCTGTTGAGACCGACGACCGGATGTTGAGCGAAAGCCTGGCTAAAATGTACATTCAGCGGCACAAATATTCGCAGGCACTTGAAATTATTGAAAACATAAGTTTGAAATTTCCAGAAAAAAGTATTTACTTTGCAGACCAAATTCGATTTTTGAAGAAATTGGTGCTGATTGAAGAAAAAAAACAACAAAATAACTGATATTAGAAATGTATACAATTTTTGCTATTCTCATTCTCATCGCCTCGGTTTTGCTGATTGGCGTTGTGTTGATTCAGAAATCCAAAGGTGGCGGTTTGGCTGCCAATGTGAACAATTATAACCAGTTTATGGGTGTGCGCAAAACCACCGACTTTGTGGAAAAAGCCACTTGGGCACTTGCTTTGTTCATCTGCTTGTTGAGCATTGCTTCGGCATTTGTGACTGCTCCCACCATGATTGAGCAGGCTCCCCAAATCAAGAAGTTGCCCACGGCTACCGAGACCCAAGCCCCGAACTTCGGCACCACTGAGGCTGCCCCTGCCGCTCCCGGTGCCGCTGCTCCCGCTGGCGAGGCTGCTCCTGCCGCTCCGGCCAAGTAAAAACTGAGAAAACATTCATTCGATTCATAAGCACGCACACCCGGCATCAACTCGTGTGCGTGCATTTTCGGTATAAAGCAACGTGATGAACACAATGACCCTTTCATTACTGACAGTGGCGGCCGTGGCTTTGTGCGGTTGCTCCAGCAATCGGCAGCAGGCTGCCCAGCAAGAGCCTGTGCACGAGCAGGCACAGCAGGTGCCGGAATTTGTGGCCGACAGCGCGTGGGGCTTTGTTGCTGCACAGTGTCAGTTCGGCCCCCGTGTGCCTGGCTCACCGGCTCACACCCAATGTGGCGAATGGCTGCACCGCCAGTTGCTGCAGTGGAGCGACACCGTGCTGGAGCAAACCGGCGAAGTGTCCACCTACGACGGTGTGCTCTTGAACATCAGGAACCTGGTGGGTGTCATCAATCCTGCGGCACAACGGCGCCTATTGCTGATGGCGCATTGGGATTGCCGGCCGTGGGCCGACGCCGACCCCGATGCCACCAAGCGCCGCGAGCCGGTCATGGGAGCCAATGATGGCGCCAGCGGGGTAGCCGTGTTGCTGGAAGTGGCGCGACAGTTGCATGCCAGCCGACCAGAGGTTGGTGTCGATATTCTGCTGACCGATGCCGAGGATTGGGGCGACAGTGGCAACGACAACGAGGAGTCGTGGGCCCTGGGCACCCAATACTGGCTGGCGCATCCACACCAGTCGGGCTACAAGCCCATCTTTGGCATCCTGCTCGACATGGTGGGCGCTCCCGACGCTCGGTTTTCGCCGGAGTTCTTTTCAATGCAGTATGCAGGTGGATTTGTCGACCACGTGTGGAATGCGGCGCACGAGGCAGGCTTTGGTGCCTATTTCCCGAAAGGGCAAGGTGGTGCCGTGACCGACGACCACGTGTTCGTGAACAAGGCGGGCATTCCCTGCATCGACATCATCGATATGCGCACGGGTGGCGATCACGGCTTCTTTGCGGGGTGGCACACCACACACGACACCCTTGACGGCATCGACCGCACCCCACTGAAGGCTGTGGGGCAGACCCTGCTTCAAGTCATTTACCACTTCAACCCCTAAAAACCTTATAATCCCCCTAACAAATGATTTCCAAAGAAACGATTTTGCTCATGAGCAGCGCATTACTGATGGGCGTGGCCGCACAAGCCGCCGCACCCAAGTATCCCCAGGCCAAGCGTGTGGACACGGTGGATGTCTATTTTGGCACTCCCGTGGCCGACCCCTACCGATGGCTCGAGGACGACAACAGTGCCGAGACCGAGGCATGGGTCAAGGCCGAGAACAAACTCACCCAGGATTACCTGTCGCGCATCCCGTTCCGCAAAGCGGTGCGCAAGCGCATCACCGAACTTGCCAATTATGAGAAGATGGGCACACCCTTCAAGGTGAAAAACAAGTATTACCACTTCGACAACAACGGATTGCAGAATCAGAGTGTGCTCTATGTTCAGGACGCACTGGATGCTCCCAAACGTGTGGTTCTTGACCCCAATACGCTGAGTGAGGATGGCACGGTGGCTTTGCAGCAACTCAGTTTCTCGAATGATGGCCGATACATGGCCTATGTGATTACACGCAATGGCAGCGACTGGAACGAGATTTTTGTGCTTGATTTGACCACTGGACAAACGCTGCCCGACCACATCGTGTGGGCCAAGTTCACCGATGCGCAGTGGCTGGGCGATGGCTTCTTCTATAGTGCCTACGATGCCCCCGAGGATGCCAAGTCGAGCAAGAACGAGTTCCACAAAGTCTATTACCACAAGTTGGGCACGCCACAAAGCGAGGACTATGTGGAGTACCGTTCCATGACCGAGCCGCTGATGTTCTATGAGGCCAGCGTCACCAAAGACGAGCGTTACATTTTCATCCTGGAAACAGATGGCGATGGCAATGCGCTCTACGTGAAGGATTTGAAAGACCGGAACCCACATTATGTGAAGTTGGCGGGCGATATGCGCTACACCAACAATCCCATTGGTGTGGACCAAGGCAAAATCTATGTGATGACCAATCAGGACGCCCCCCGCTGGAAAATCGTCACCTACGATGCCGAGCATTTGAGTGCCGCCAGCCGTGCCGACTTTGTCCCCGAGAAGGAATGGGTGCTCAGCAGTGCCGATATGGCCAACCATCAGTTCATTCTCACCTACGACAAGGATGCTGCCAGCCATGCCTATGTGTACGACGCACAAGGTCGGGAGAAGGCCGAGATTGCCCTGCCCACCTTTGGCTCGGTGGGCTTCAGCAGCAAGAAGGACGATGAGGAGGTGTTCTACTCGTTTACCAGTTACACCTTCCCCACGTCGATTTATGCCTACGATATGTCGACCGGGCAGTCACGGTTGCTGTTCCGTCCCAAAGTGGCTCTTGACCCCGAGTCTTACGTGACCGAACAGGTTTTCTATCCCAGCAAGGACGGCACTCGCATTCCCATGTTTCTCATCTACAAGAAAGGGCTCAAGCGGGATGGCAAGCGCCCGGTGTTCCTCTATGGCTATGGAGGTTTCAACATCAGCATGAACCCCGGTTTCAGTTACTCACGCACCCCGTTTGCCATGCTCGACATGGGAGGTATTTGTGCCTACACCAATCTGCGTGGTGGCGGAGAGTACGGCGAGCAGTGGCATGAAGCGGGGACCAAGATGCAGAAACAAAACGTGTTCGATGACTTCATTGCTGCAGCCGAGTGGCTTATCAAGGAAGGTTACACCGCACCCAAGAAGATTGCCTGCAACGGTGGCAGCAACGGTGGCTTGCTCGTGGGTGCCGTCGTCAACCAGCGGCCCGACCTGTGGGGTGCGGCAGTGCCTCAGGTGGGTGTGATGGATATGCTCCGCTATCATCTGTTCACCATCGGTTGGAACTGGGCGCATGACTATGGCCGCAGTGATGACTCCAAAGAGATGTTTGACTATCTGCGTGCCTACTCCCCGTTGCATAGCATCAAGGACGGTGTGGACAACTACCCACCCATCATGGTCACTACCAGCGACCATGACGACCGCGTGGTTCCGGCACACTCCTTCAAGTATGCCGCAGCCCTGCAAGCCGCTCAGACGGGTCCTGCCGTCAAACTCATTCGCATCGATGTCAATGCCGGTCATGGACACGGCAAACCCATCTCCAAAATCATCGATGAGTATGCCGACATCCAATCGTTTATCATGTACAACCTGGGAGTCAAGTATAAATAACCCCATCCACACCACCTGGATGAGTGTGCCGCTTTCCCCCCTTTGCGTTAGGGCTGCCGGTGACGTGTGCCGCCGCGGCACCCATGCAGGGCATCACACACTCCCTCGGCCCGTCGGGCCACATTGCTGCGCTACGCTTGCCCTTCGGGCTCCCGTTCGGTCGCGAGCACTTCGTGGTTCCCGAGCTTCGCTCGCCTACCCGTAGCCTTTCCCCCTATCTTAGGGGGAGAGCGGCCGATGGCCGAAAATCGAGGGATTTTTTTCGTTTCTCACCCGTTTTTGCTATTTTTGCGTT
>CACZNP010000100.1 GCA_902782545.1 uncultured Bacteroidales bacterium | reverse complement strand
GAAGTCTATGTGCTCGACAATCCCGATCCCGAGAAAGCCACCATCAAGGCCAAACTCAATCCCACCATCGCTGTGGCACCGGCAAGTGGCTACAGTAGTTGGGCTCAAAGTGGCGACCTTGACTTGAGCGCCTATAACGGCACCTACTTTGTGGGCTTCCGCTTCGAGGCCACCAGCGATGCCAACTATGCAACCTGGTGTCTCGACGATGTGAAGTTTGGCAAAGGAAGCGGCGGTGGCGGCGGCGGTGACGATCCTGGCCCCGCACCGGTTTCGAGCACACGTGGCGACTTTGAGACGTTCAACAATGGAGCGGCTACCAGTTACTATGGCACTCACACCAGCAAGCAAGGATGGACTGCCAACAACTGCAACATTCTGAGTGGCGGCGACGCCGATTCCAACCCCGTCTTCACCTTCATTGGACACAGCGATGCCAATCCCACGGCTTGGGCCTTCGCTCCCTGTCTCAACGGCAAGACCTCAACGGTGGGAACCCTCACCTCGCCCACACTGAAGAATGGCATCACCAAACTGGAGTTCAAGTATGGACTGCCTTACTCCGACACTGCTTGCTCGTTCCGAGTCGACATCAAGCAAGGCAACAACGTGGTCAAGACGTTTACCGTTACTCCGGCATCGCCGGCCAAGGCCACGGTTTACACCTTCAGCGAAACCATGGACGTGAGCGGAGATTTCGTCATTGAAATCACCAACCTGAGCCCGTCGGCTTCAACCAGCAACAAGGACCGTGTGGCCATTTGGAACATGAACTGGACCAACAAGTCGTAAGACATCCGGTCATTGACCATAAACAAGAAACGCTCCGCGATGGCGGGGCGTTTCTTGTTTTGTGCTTCATCCGTGAGATTCAACCCACGAAAATGGATTCAAATCATTTGTTGAATGCTTCTGAGAATATTTGCGACATCTCAGGCGAATTCATGAGTAACAAGGCACTGGCAATGAATCCCAACAGCAGGATGCCCAAAGTGATCAAAGTCCACAACTTGGCACTCTTCGAGGCTTCCTCGGCCTGGGGCATATTACCCACCGTATAGGCCGACTTCACCTTGTTGGCATTGACAATGGCAATGATACCCGTAATCAATGAAAGGGGATTGCAGCAGCACAACACACTGAGCACTGTGAGCAAGATTGACTCTGTCAGCCAGTTTTTGGGCATGACCTGGTAAGGAGCCTGATACTGCGGCTGGGCATAACCGCCATAGGGTTGTGCCTGTTGCTGGTAAGGCTGCTGATAGGGTTGCGCCTGTTGCTGGTAAGGCTGCTGGTAGGGCTGTGCCTGTTGCTGGTAGGGCTGTGCCTGTTGCTGGTAAGGCTGCGCTTGTTGCACAGGTTCCTGATAGGGCTGCGCTTGCTGCACAGGTTCCTGATAGGGCTGTGCTTGCTGCACAGGCTCCTGATAGGGCTGCTGCGCGGCAGGCTGCAACACATTCATCAGTTCAGGCACTTGGCTGGCAGGCTGCCAATTTTCCATTGTCTCGCACCACACCTGCGAGTTGACCGTCAATCCGTGATTGAGCAGTTCAGAAATCTCAAAGGGGCCGGCTGGCTGGCCGTTCTCGGCAATGTAGTATTTCATAATTATATAGTTATTGGTGACTATCCTTTTGTCAGGCCATAAACTTGGCAAAGTCCACCTTGCGCATATCACCATCGCTGAGCAGCGCACTGTGGAATGCCAATGCGATGTTGGGATTCATCAGCACGTGACCACCCTTCTTCTCGCAGAGGCGCAGATACTCACGCAACAACGGGCGATAGACGGGATGTGCGGCCTTCTCGATGATTTCGTGGGCGCACTGGACGGGATCCTTGAATCGAAGGTCGGCCACACCTTGGTCGGTGACAATGATGTCCACCGAGTGAACCGTGTGGTCCACGTGGGCAACCATCGGCACAATGGTGCTGATGCAATCGTCTTTCTTGATACTGGGGCACATGAAGATGGAGGTGTAGGCGTTGCGGGTAAAGTCGCCCGAGCCACCGATGCCATTCATCAGTCGCGTTCCGCCCACGTGCGAGGAATTGATGTTGCCAAACAGGTCGGCCTCAATGGCGGTGTTCATCGAGATGACACCAATGCGGCGAATCACCTCGGGATTGTTCGAGATCTCGGCAGGGCGCATGAGCAACTTGTCGTGCAACTTGTCCACGTTGGCAAAGAATTCCATCATGGCATCGTGCGAGAAGGTCATCGAACAGGTCGACGCAAACTTGCAGTGGCCGCTCTCCAGCAGTTTGAGCACGCTGTCCTGCACCACCTCGGTGTACATCTCAAAGGGCGGGATTTCATTGCTCGATTCCAGAGCGTCCAGCACAGCATTGGCAATGTTCCCCACTCCGCTCTGAATGGGCAGGAACGACTTGGGCATGCGACCTTGCTTCATTTCGTTGATGAGGAAAGCGCACACGTTCTCGCCAATTCGGCGCGTGGTCTCATCCACGGGAGTGAATGCCTCTTCCTTGCCCAGCGGCATGGAAGTGCGCACCACACCGATCACCTTGCGCGGGTCGACGTGGGCTATAGGTGAGCCGGCACGGTCATGTGCGGCATAAATGGGTATCTCGCGACGGGCAGGAGGGTCAAGCGGCACATAGATGTCGTGCAGGCCGTGAATGCTCTCGGGAATCTGTTCGTTCAACTCGATAATCACACGGTCGGCCACTTGCAGCCACGTGGGTGTGCAGCCCACCGATGTTCCCAGCACCATGTTTCCCTCATCGTCAATGCTTTGAACCTCGACGATGGCAATGTTCATCTTGCCATAAAAACCATAGCGGAACTCTTGGGCAATCTCGCTCAGGTGACGGTCATTGTAGTGCACCTCACCAGCATTGGCGTGCTTGCGCAACTCGGGTTGAGATTGATAAGGGGCACGGAAGTTCAGGGCTTGGGCACGCGACAACTCGCCATCGGTCGGGTCGTTGGTCGATGCTCCGCTGAACAGGTTGATTTTGAACTCTCGGCCTGCTTCGTGTTCGCGACGAGCCTTGGCAGCAATCGCAGCAGGTACCTTTTTGGGACTACCGGCAGCGGTAAATCCCGACACTCCAATCGTGTAGCCGTTTTCTACAAATTCGGCAGCCTCTTCGGCCGTAAGAATGGGATAAATCATGACTTATTTTTAGTTTTTGGGTCTTTTGGTGATAAGTGTTCAAAATATGCCACAAAGATAATGCAAATCGAGCGCAGAACAAACAATCTCTCTTGTTTTTATGCCGAGATGCAGCCTATTTTCGCTGATTTATCAGCAAAGATAGTGCAAGTTGAGAGCAGAACAAAACAAAAAACAACTTTTTTATTTTTTATGCCGAAACGAAGTCTATCTTCGAGGATG
>CACZNP010000099.1 GCA_902782545.1 uncultured Bacteroidales bacterium | reverse complement strand
TGGGTATCCGCAAATAATTCGGCACCCACGAGCGTAAAACAAAAAACTTCGGCCACTCCGCCACAACCGTGCGGGTGGCTTTTTTTGTTCCTGTTTCACGACTTGGGCACACTGTCGGCCGATGGGCGTTTTTGCGAAAAATGGTGCCACAACCGGGCTGCGCCCACACACAACGCACAAAAACATGCCGTCAACAAAAGGGCAACCACAAAATTAAACGTCAAGCCAAAGAATGAAATGATTTTACCGGCAATGATAATCAAGAAGGAATGTCCGATATAGATCCATAAAGTATACTTTCCCAATGGAGCGAAACGGGCCACCCACGATGCACGCGAGACACGGATGATGGCCATGCACAGCCCCACGGCCAGCGCCGTTTGAACCATGCGCAACCACAAGGAGTCAAGGCCGGCATAGTGGAATTTGGGCATATACGCTGGCAAAAAACGCGCCGCTGCCAAGCCCACCACCAACGCCACCACAGCATACCCAGCGTGAATGCGTTCTAAAGGCTGCAACATGCTTTTTTTGCGGAATATCCATCCTAACACAAAAAACGGAAAGAAAGAAAATGCCCGCTGAAATGAAAACACTTCGTCAACCGGAACAAAGCCCCCTGCAAACGCAAGAACCAGTGAACTCGCAAAAAGCCACCGGTCGGAGACCCATCTCGACAAGTACCACACTGCCAAGCGCCAGTAGATCAAGCAAAGCAAGTACCACAAAGTGAAACCTGGAACCACCAGATAGGTTCTAATCAAAGAAAGCGAATCGAAAGGTTCTTTCTTCATCACCATCAGCACATAACCCGAAGCCAAGGCGAGCAGCAAATGAAATATTTGTGCAAAAACATAGATGATGAGCGTGTGCTTGCACCATGACAACCGTTTCTTCATTGTGGCTTTGAGTGATGTGAGGTATCCCGAAAGAAAAATGAACACGGGCATGTGGAACGCATAAATCATTTTATTCAGTTCCAGTCCATAATCATTGTAACGGATGTGGGCCAGCACAACGCAATAAATCATCAGGAACTTAAGTCCGTCTATTTTGGCATCTCGTGATATCATCGTTCAAAAATCCTTACTATCATTAATAATGGTGACATGTGGGTCGCGGCTCTGGTGTGCGGGATTGGTGCCGGGAGCACCTTCGGGCACGGCAAGGCCGGCACGGCGGTAATGCTCTGCCCAACTGTCGGCTATGTGGCCCGGATGGTCGCAAAAGGTCATGGCAATGGTGGGGAACAGGGCACATCCCGACGTGTCGACGTAACTGAGTTGCACCAACTCGCTGCAATAGATGTCCTCGGCACCGGGTTGGTAGTAGAAATCGTAGGGACGGCCCACGTAGCGAAGGGCCCTTTGCACCGACACACCGACGTCGGCCCCGGCCACCCGTCCCACAAGGAGTTGGCCTTGTGTGCGGCTCATCAGCGAGTCGATGGGGGTGAGCACCACACCTCTGTCGGGGAGCGCCTCGATGACATAGAGAGGCCCGCCGTTGCCGCCAATGCGGTGGGCAATGGCCACATGGTCGATGGGCAGTGAATCCACACCGCTGGTCACGGCGGTGATGGCGTTTGCACTGCTGGCCACCACAAAAACCAAGTCGCCCTCGGCGATGGGCGGTAACGCCCCCACATGGGCACTTGTGGCAAGCAACGCCAAACACACGGCAAACGCTTTCACGCCGCCCGACAAACACTTTACCACACTCACCTCACTTAATACCATGTGATACCGTTGCTGTAACTGGAGTGCTTGTCGTACTTGACGTCCTGTAATATAGACGACTTGACGGCGATGTGGAAATTATAACTCTTGTACGGGCCAACGGGAACGAAACTGGCACTCATCTCGAAACAGTGCATCTGGCGTGAGATGGAGCAGTTCATGTAGGCCAATTTTTTGCGTTGCACATCAAAACTGCCATTGACCGAAATGTTCCAGTTGCGGGTGGGACGGATGTTGCCATTGAAACTCAGGTTGTGGGTCCACCGGCCATTGTACTCCATTTTCTTCTTGTTGAAACTCCCGTAACCATAGTTTACCGAGTAACTGAGCGACAAACTCCAGGGACACTCCCACTTGCCATAGCCATCGGCATCCAGTTCCACGCCGTTGGCATTGCCGCTCTTGTCCTCTTGGTCATCGTTTTTGTTCTTGCCCAGCCTGCCCGACGGTCCCTCACGGTCGCGTGATTTCTTGCTCTTGCTGTCGGTTCCGCGGCCAAAGAGTTTCTTGAACGTGTCGTTGTTAAAGGTGTAGGAGAACGAAGTGCCCGTGCTGGCCAAACGCCCCCAACCGCCCCCGTGGAACAGGCGCAGTTTGTTGATGCGCACAGGATTGCCGTATTCGTTCAGGCCGTACTTGTACACATCCCATGTGGCACTCAGGTTGAGGTTGAAGCCTCGGGTGATGCGCAGCATGATGCTTGTGCTCAGGTTGCTCCACCGCAGGGAGTCGGCAGCCATGTTATAGGACTGCGACAGGGTGAGGTTCTCGATGAGCGAGACTTTCTTGAATCCCGTGCTGTCTTGGTCGCTGCGCACTTTGGCCTCCAGGTTGTTGGCCAAGGTGACACTGATGATGCCGTTTTTGCCCGATGGCCCCCCGCCGTACAATCCGTGGGCAAAGTAACTGTACTGAGTGGCAATCATGTTGCCTTGCGGGTCGGGACGGTCGTAGGTTCCGTAGTATCCCCAGAAAGGGCTGCCAAAGTTGGGCGCCGCGCTGAAGGTCACCGTGGGTGTGAGCACGTG
>CACZNP010000098.1 GCA_902782545.1 uncultured Bacteroidales bacterium | reverse complement strand
GATAACAGTGCACGGCACGTTCTTGCCGTCGGCACTGAACACGGATGTCATTCCGATTTTCTTTCCAATTAATCCTGGCATTTCTCTTAATTTTTTTTGATTAACACTTTGTTTTCAATTTCTTGATTTCTCTCAATTTGGTTTACTCGTTCGATGGTTATTACACCTTGATCTCGACCTCAACGCCGCTGGGCAGTTCAAGCTTCATCAGTGCATCGACGGTCTTGGCAGTGCTGCTGTAGATGTCGATCAGGCGCTTGTAAGCCGACAGTTGGAATTGCTCACGAGACTTTTTGTTGACAAAAGTCGAACGGTTCACCGTGAAGATGCGCTTGTGCGTGGGCAGAGGGATGGGACCGCTCACCACAGCACCGGTGGCCTTCACTGTCTTGACGATCTTCTCGGCCGACTTGTCGACCAGGTTGTGATCGTAAGATTTCAGTTTGATTCTAATTTTCTGGTTCATTATTGTAATATTTAAAATTTATTTCAACAGTTCTACGCGTCCCTGGCACTCAGCGAGGACTTTCTCGGCCACGGGCCGGCTCACCTCGGCATAGTGCGAGAACGACATGGTGCTTGTTGCCCGCCCCGAGGTGATGGTACGCAGGGCAGTCACATAGCCGAACATCTCGGCCAGCGGAGCGGTTGCCTTGACAATCCGGGCCCCACTGCGGCTGCTCTCCATACCTTCGACCTGTCCGCGGCGCTTGTTCAAGTCGCCTATCACGTCGCCCATGTTCTCCTCGGGGGTCACCACCTCCACCTTCATGATGGGTTCCATCAGCACTGGCTTGGCTTTCACACAGGCATTGCGGAACGCCTGCATGGCACACAACTCAAACGAGAGTTGGTCGCTGTCCACGGGGTGGAACGACCCGTCGATCACGGTCACCTTCAGGCGCTCGACCGGGAATCCGGCCAGCACGCCGCTGCGCATGGCATTCTGGAAACCTTTTTGAATCGCGGGAATGAACTCCTTGGGAATGTCACCGCCCTTCACTTCGTCAACGAACTGGAGGCTGCCCTCAAAGTCGGCATCGACGGGCTCAACACGGCAGATGATGTCGGCAAACTTGCCGCGACCACCGGTCTGCTTCTTGAACACCTCGCGCAACTCCACGGGCTGGCTGATGGCTTCCTTGTAGGACACTTGCGGACGTCCCTGGTTGCACTCCACCTTGAACTCACGACGCAGGCGGTCGATGATGATGTCCAAGTGCAACTCACCCATTCCACGGATGATGGTTTGGCCGGTCTCCTCGTTGGTCTCCACCTGGAAGGTGGGGTCCTCTTCAGCAAGTTTCTGCAGCCCCACGCCCAACCGGTCAAGGTCGTTCTGGGTCTTGGGCTCCACGGCGATACCCAACACGGGATCGGGGAAGTCCATGGCCTCGAGCACGATGGGGGCATCCTCACTGCACAGGGTGTCGCCAGTGCGCACATCCTTGAAACCAACGCCGGCGCCAATGTCGCCGCAACCGATGGTTTCCATGGGATTCTGGTGGTTGGAGTGCATCTGGAACAGGCGCGAGATGCGTTCTTTGCGACCTGTGCGGGCATTGAACACATAGGAGCCTGAGGCGATGCTTCCCGAATACACGCGGAAGAACACTAACCGTCCCACATAGGGGTCGGTGGCAATCTTGAACACGAGGGCACACATGGGCTCCTCGGGCAACGGTTGGCGCTTGACCACCTTGTCAACGTCGAGCGGGTCGTGACCTGTCACCTCGGCCGAGTCCTCAGGACTGGGCAGATAGGCGCACACGGCGTCGAGAAGGGGCTGAACACCTTTATTCTTGAAAGAACTGCCGCACAGCATGGGCACAATGTCCATCCGCAGGGTGGCATTGCGCAGGGCACGCTTCACATCGTCGGTGGTGATGGCCGACGGATCGTCGAAATACTTGGCCATGAGTTCGTCGTCAAACTCAGCCACAGCCTCAAGCATCTTGTCGCGATACTCATTGGCTTCCTCAAGCATATCGGCGGGGATATCCTCTACCGAGTACTCGGCACCCATGGTCTCGTCGTGCCAGTAGAGCGCCTTCATGCTGATCAGGTCCACAACCCCCTTGAAATTCTCTTCGGCACCAATGGGCAACTCGATGGGACAGGGATTGGCACCCAGGATGGCACGCATTTGTCGGGCAACTTCAAGGAAATTGGCACCGGCACGGTCCATCTTGTTCACATAGGCGATGCGGGGCACATTGTACTTGTCGGCTTGACGCCACACCGTCTCGCTCTGGGGCTCCACGCCGCCCACCGCGCAAAAAGTGGCGATGGCGCCGTCGAGCACACGCAGGGAGCGCTCCACCTCAACGGTGAAGTCGACGTGTCCCGGGGTGTCGATAAGGTTGATTTTGTATTTCTTTCCGTCATAGTTCCAGAAGGCGGTAGTGGCAGCCGAGGTGATTGTGATGCCTCGTTCCTGCTCCTGCACCATCCAGTCCATCGTGGCAGCACCATCGTGCACTTCACCGATCTTGTGTGTAAGCCCGGTGTAGTACAGGATGCGCTCCGACGTAGTGGTCTTGCCGGCATCGATGTGAGCCATGATGCCGATGTTGCGCGTCAACTCCAGTTGTTGGTCAGTTCTCATCAATGATCCCTTCGTTCAATCAAAATCTAAAGTGAGCGAATGCGCGGTTAGCCTCGGCCATGCGGTGCATGTCCTCTTTGCGCTTGAATGCTCCACCCTGCTCGTTGTAGG
>CACZNP010000097.1 GCA_902782545.1 uncultured Bacteroidales bacterium | reverse complement strand
TGGAGCGCGAGCGGCTCTTCTCACGCATCAACCGGCGCGTAGATGCCATGCTCGCCGCCGGACTCGAAGGCGAAGCCCGCAGCGTCTACCACCTGCGCCACCTCAACGCACTCAACACCGTGGGATACAAAGAGATGTTTGCCTACTTCGACGGCCAGATGGACTGGACCACAGCCACAGAAAGAATCAAAAAAAACACACGCGTCTACGCCAAAAAACAGCTCACCTGGCTCGCCCGAGACCCCGATATCAACTGGATTTCTTTAGACTGAATCACTCCCGGGATATAGAGTGTAACCATCGGCCCGAGTTGCTCTCTCTTTGTCCCTCACACTGTGAATTTTTGCAAAAGTTTGTTTCCGAAAATAAAAACCACTTTTAAACCTAATTTTTTTTGTCTTTTCAGCATAAAGTTTTAAAAACTTTGTGTAAATTTGTAACGTGTTATCTTCTACACTCAAGCATGGGTGTCCATCGCACTCATTACCAGACTTATAAATTAACTATTATATAACAAAACAATGTAATTATGAGAAAACAGTTACTGCTTCTGTTGTTTTCCCTGATGGCGGTGTTGGGTTATGCCCGCACGGTGACAGGCACGGTGACACAAGCATACGACGGAGAGCCCATCATCGGGGCCACCGTCCAGGTGCATGGCACCAGCCGAGGCACAGCCACCGACATCGATGGAAAATACGCTATCGAAGCCAATGACGGAGAGATGCTCGACATCTCTTATGTGGGTATGAATCCCGTGTCTATCAAAGTGACCGGTGGCAAATCGGTCTACAATGTGGAGCTGACCGAGGACTCACAAGTGCTGAGCGAGGTCGTGGTCACCGCCATGGGGCAGACCCAAGAGAAAAAGAAACTGAACTTTGCCGTGCAGCAACTGAGCAGCGACCAGGTGACCGCCGGTGGCGCCGCCAACTTCGCCAGCTCGCTGCAGGGCAAGGTGGCCGGTCTGCAAGTAGGTACGGGTGGTGGATCGCCCAACTCCTCGACGCAGGTCATCATCCGCGCCATCTCGTCGATGAACAACGGCCAGAGCAACGAGCCGCTGATGATTGTCGACGGTGTGGCCATTCGCGGACAAGGCAACTCGCTGGGCGACCTCAACCCTAACGACATCGAGAGCATGACCGTGCTCAAGGGTGCAGCCGCATCGGCACTCTACGGCCAGGAGGCTGCCAACGGTGTGATCATGATCACCACCAAGAGCGGATCGAAGGACGGCACCATCAAGGTGAACGCTTCGGCCACCTTCGAAATCAACAACGCCATGCGCGTGCCGCAAATCCAGAAACTCTTCACCCCTGGCACCAAGGGTATGTACAAGGCGAACTCCTCCACCGGCGGCTGGGGACCCTATCTGGGTAACGACACGCGTTACGACAATGTGGGCGAATTCCTCACCACCGGTTTCATGCAGAAGTATGACGCATCGGTGTCGGGCGGTACCGAGAAATTCAACTCCTATGCCTCCGTCGCCTACACCAACAATCAGGGTATCGTACCCAAAGACTACAAGAAACAACTCACCGTCTTCCTCAAGGGACAGTACAAGCCATCGGAGCAAGTCACCATCCAAATGTCGATGAACTTCAACAACAGCACCGCACGTGGATTTGGCAACTCGATGTCGACCATCTACAACTGGGGCATCAACAAGAACATGGCCGACTATCAGACCCTGGAAGGACATGTGAACTGGGGCGCACGCTACGACCACTGGGAGAACATGCTCGACACCGAGCGCATCAATGCCGGTGTGTCGCCCTACTTCGGACGCTACAAAGACAAATCGGAAACCGAGAGCACACGCTTCATCCTCAACGGATCGGTGGCCTACGAGCCCATCAAGGACCTGGTGTTCACCGGCAAGGTGGCGTTTAATAAAGGCTACTCGATGTACGACTCCTACTCCATTCCGCGCATCTACGACGGCGACCTGGTGAACCCCGAAGCCGAGGATGTGAAAATCGCCCTGAGCGACATGCAGAGCCTCTTTGGCTCCTACTCTTTCGAGCCCTCGCGCGGACAGATGCTCACCGCTCAGGCACTGGCCACCTATAAAAAGACCTTTGCCCAGGACTTCACCTTCGACCTGCTCTACGGTATGGAATGGAAGGAATACAAAGGCCTCTCGGCCGACATCTACAACCAGCACTTCATGCTGGGCGGCGAGTACTACAGCTTCCAGAACACCAACTTCACCGACGGCGACTTGCTCATCAAGAACCATCCCACGGTGAGCCACTCGTCGTGGAACAAGTATGGCTACTTCGGCGAGATTCGCTTCGACTATAAAGGCATGGCACAACTCTCGGCCACTTACCGCTACGATGGTGACTCGCGCCTGCGCCAAGCTTCGCGCACGGCCTACAGCTATCCCTCGGTCACGGCCGGTGTCATCTTCAGCGAGCTGTTCCACTTGAGCAACAAGTGGTTCTCCTATGGTAAGCTGCGTGGCAACTGGGCCAAGGTAGGTAAATCGGGCCCGGCTTATGTGTTCAGCGACACCTATAAAGAATGGACGCTGTTCCCCGACGGCGGTTATGGCGTAGACCCCACCGTCTCGCGCGCTACCGACCTGGAACCGGAGATGACCCACTCGTGGGAAATCGGTGCCGACTTGCGATTCTTCAACAGCCGCACTCGCCTCGACATCGCTTACTACTCCACCACCGTCGACAACCAAATCGTGTCGGTGCGTGTGTCGCCCGCCTCGGGTACCATCCTGCAGACCCGCAACGAGGGTGAGCTGGAGAACCACGGCCTCGAGGTGACCTTGCAACAGGACATCATCAAGACTGCCGACTTCGACTGGACCGCATTTGTCAACTACTCGTTCAACCGTGGACGCGTGAAGAGCCTGCCCGACGATGTGATTGAAATCCAGGGTACACAATATGGCGACATCTTCCCCGTGGCTCGCCTCAACGGCTCGTCGACCGGTATCTCGG
>CACZNP010000096.1 GCA_902782545.1 uncultured Bacteroidales bacterium | reverse complement strand
GGTGCCAGTTCAAATTATCCTGCTGCTATCAAGGTGTATGAATGCACGGTGAGCAATGGAGTTCCGACGGCAGCCACCACAGTGTCGAAGAGCGCCACGAGCACATCCACCAGTACCACTACGGCGTTCAATATCGGGGTCACAGGGCTTGACGCATCGAAGGTGTACAAGGTGGAGGCCAGCGTCTATCGAGGCTACATCTATGAGATAGCGTTCAAGACACCCATCCTGGTGCCCAAGGCATTGGCGACAGTTGTCGACGAGGACATTGCCAACAAGACCTACCAGATTGCCGACGGCGATTTGACGTGTGTGGCGGTGTCGGCCGATGGGAAGACCCTCTTCTGCAAGGACGACAACGGCTACGCCTCGAAGAGCGCAAACGACAACAACGCCTTGGACTACATGAGCCAAACGGGTTTGCAGAGCGGTGATTACGACCAGAGCAACTGGGTGGCCATCACCCTTCCAAAGGCCATCAAGACTGCCAGCGAGTTGGAGGGATACATGAACCACACACTCACGGATGTGGTGGGAACGTGGAGCAACGACAATGGCAACTGCACGCTCATTGCCAAGAAAAAACCCACCCCGGGCGAGCGGAATCCCTACCAGATGAACGTGTTCATCACCAGCAGCCTGCTGGGAACCCAGACGGCTGCCAACGGCAAGAGTTACTACTTTGTGACTCCCAAGCCCATGGAGGTGGCCGAAATCACTTGGGCGATGTGGAGCAATGCCAAGAATGCTTTTGTCGTGCCTTTGCAGACGACTGCTGTGAACACCGCTGGTTTGGATGGAGGTTTCTATGCCAACTTTGACTTGATTGACGAGTCGTTCACGCCGGTGAACGGAGCCGTGTACAACTTTGTGGGCTTGATACGCCAAGAGACGGCCTCGAGCAGCAAACTGAACCGCGCACCTGCGGCTGGTGGCGACAATTCCCACATCAGCACCGACTATGTGGTCTACCCGCTGGAGATGCTGGGCACCAATGGCGGCGTGGTGACGGCGGTCACCGACCTGCGCATGAGCCAAGACTCCGACGGCACCTACTACAATCTGCTGGGCCAGCCTGTGAAGAACCCGACGCCCGGCATCTACATCCGTGGCGGGAAGAAAGTAATCGTGAGATGACAATCACACATCTTGATTGAGCAATAATGGTGTCTCCCAAGTGGGGGCACCATTATTGCATATCGCTGTGCCACGCGGGAGAGTTCAGTTCCCCCTCTGCCCGAGACCAATGGCGCGAGCCGAACGCAGAGATTGAGTTTGTTCAAACTATGCTGAGGCGAAGCCCATTGACGCCGAAGGAGCGGGTGCCGCTTGCGGCGGGGGAGTGGGAGAAAAGGCGGAGTGGGAGCAAAAAGGAGGAGTGTGGTCACAGTTTGCCGTGGTCGGCGTAAGAATAGTAGAGGTTGCCGCGACACACAACGATGTGGTCCATCAACTGGATGCCCATGACCTGGCAAGCCTGCTTCACGCGCTTGGTCAGGTCGTTGTCGCTGTCGCTGGGGCGGGGATTGTCACTGGGGTGGTTGTGCGACAGGATGAGCGAGTCGGCCATCTGCTCGATGGCGGGTTTGAGAATCATTTTCACGTCGCCCACGGTCATAGCCGTTCCGCCGCTGCTGATGCGCTCGCGCCCAATCACCTGGTGCGCGCGGTTGAGCAGCAGGATGTGTATTTCCTCGTGGTCGAGATGGTCCAGCCCGTTGCGCAGGTATTGGTAGGCCGCTTTGCTGTCGTTGATGGTGGGACGTTGCCCGAATTCTTCGGTTTGGTAACGCCGTGCCAGTTCCAGGGCGGCGAGAATCTGCACCGCCTTCACCTCGCCGATGCCCTTGAAGTTGCGCATCAGGTCGCGGAAGGAGCGGCGCGCCACAAGGTAGAGTTTGTTGTCGTGCTCATGCAGGAGCCTTTGGCACAAATCCACCACGTTTTCGCCAGGTGTCCCGCTGCCGATGATCACGGCCAGCAGTTCGGCCACCGACAATGCCTCGAATCCCTTGTCCATGGCTTTCTCGCGCGGTCTGTCGTCGCGTGCCATGGTCTGCTTGATGTTCTTGTTTTTCGGCTCGTTCATGGCGCTGTCATTTTCCGCGTCGCATAGCGATTTCGTCTTCCACATTGCGGCCGTGGCCAAGCAGGATTTTCCACACCCACGCTTTGATGAACCCCCAGCCGTAACTGGTGAGTTGCACCAGCGAGGCCGCCACCGCCAGCAGCGAGATTTTGAGGCTTCGCGTCTGCCACAGGGCACTGAGCCACAGCAGCAGCACATACACGGCCAGCGGCACGATGGCCCACCAGCGCCAGGTGAGCGCCAGCACCACCATGACGACGGTGCCGATGACAAACAGCGCGGGCAGCGTGTGCACGAGTTTCAGGCTGTCGGGGTAGAGCAATTTGAGGGTGATGCGCGACATCCCGAACACGTAGGTCTGTCGTGCGAACTTGGCGAGCGAGGTGCGCCGCTTGTGGTAGACATAGGCCGGCCGAATCAGCCGGATTTCAAAGCCTGCCTGACGGATGCGTGTGCTCATGTCGATGTCCTCGCTGAACATCTCGCGGAATCCGCCCACACGCTCCCACACTTGGCGCGAGTAGCCCATGTTGAACGAGCGCGGCACGAACTTCTCCATCTGCACCTTGCCGCCACGAATGCCGCCGGTGGTGAGAAACGCCGTCATGGCAAACGAGATGGCCTTCTGCACGTCGCTGAAGTCGGGGCTGGCGGCATCGGGACCCCCAAAGCAGGGCACATAGTTCTGGGCCAACTCACCGCGCAGGGTCTTGAAATAGTCTTGCGGGATGACGCAATCGCTGTCGAAAAACACAAAATATTGTCCTGTGGCCCGCTCAATGCCATAGTTGCGCGCTATGCTGCGGCCCTCGTTGTCCTTGAAGTAATAATGGACATCGACGCGCCCCACATAGTGGTCGCACACCTCGCGGCATGGCTGCGTGGAGCCGTCCTCGACAATTATCACCTCAAAGTCGGTGAGTGACTGGGCCGCCAGGCTGGCGAGCAGGTCGTTGACCTCGTCGCTGCGGTTGTAAACCGGTACTATGACTG
Organism: uncultured Bacteroidales bacterium; assembly: GCA_902782545.1. GTDB lineage: Bacteria > Bacteroidota > Bacteroidia > Bacteroidales > Muribaculaceae > Sodaliphilus. Next base: position 2,721 of record CACZNP010000096.1, on the reverse strand, counting down.
AAAAATAAGGCACGGGGATAGGGTGTTAAAGGGTGGGTTACACAGTGGGGATGGAGATGCCGTCGAGTTGACGGTAGAGGTTCAGGGCGTAGATGTCGGTCATGGCGCTGACGTGGTCAAGCACGGCCTGGATTTTCTCGAACAGGGTGGGGGCGTGCACGTCGTACTGCTGCGGGAACTTGTTGAGCAGCAGTTGCGAGTAGTTGCGGTCGGGGTACTGGACGGCCTCGATGAGTTTCTCGAGCAGCAGGTTGATGATGCGGCTGCCGGCCAGGTCCACATCCACCACGTAGCCGGCACGGTAGAGCCGGTCGTTGGCCAGTGCGCTGCATTGGCGGTAGCCGTGGGCGGCGCGGGGCGTGATGTGGTCGATGAGGCTCCCCTGGAATTCACCCTGCATGATGTTGTCCTCGTTGTTGACAAAGGCATGGGCACACTCCTGCACGAGCAGTCCCACGATGCACGAGCGCAGGTAGGCGATTTTCTCGTTGGGGTCGGCCACGCGGGCCATGACTTGCCGCATGTGCAGTTGCCGGTCGTCCTCAAAGAATGCCATGAGCAGCGCGATGGTCTCGTCGGTGTCGATGATTTTGAGTTTGTGCCCGTCCTCGATGTCCATGATTTGGTAGCAGATGTCGTCGGCGGCCTCCACCAGATAGACCAATGGGTGACGGCAGTAGTGGTTGTCGGCAAGGCGAATGAGCCCCACCTCGCGCGCGATGCGGCCGAAGATTTCGCTCTCGGTGGTGAAGAACCCGAACTTGCCGTGCTCGTTGGCGTGAGCCGACGAGTAGGGATACTTGACGATGGCCGCCAGCGTGCTGTAGGTCATGGCAAAGCCTCCCGGACGGCGGCCCTTGAACTGGTGGACAAGTGTGCGGAAGGAGTTGGCATTGCCCTCAAAGTGGGTCAGGTCGTTCCACTGCTCAGGGCTCACCTGGTCCTTGAGGCGCAGCCCGGCACCCTCGCTGAAGTAGGCTCCGATGGTTTTTTCGCCCGAGTGGCCAAAGGGTGGGTTGCCCAGGTCGTGGGCCAGGCATGCTGCCGCCACAATCTCGGCAATGTCGTTGAGCCGCGCCACCCAGGGCTCGCCGGCGTATTTGTCGTTGAGGCGCAGGGCCACTTCCCGTGCCAGCGACTTGCCCACGCACGCCACCTCGATGGAGTGGGTGAGCCGGTTGTGCACAAAGATGCTTCCCGGCAGCGGAAAGACTTGCGTCTTGTTTTGCAGCCGCCGGAAAGGCGAGGAGAAGACCAACCGGTCGTAGTCGCGCTCAAAATCGCTTCGCACGCCCACTTTGTCGTCGTGGTAGTGCTCCAGTCCGAGTCGCTTGTCGCAGATGAGTTGTGGCCAGTTCACTGATGCTTGGGTTTGGTGTTGTGAGGGTGGTTTGTCATTCGCCGATTTGTTTGATCAGGTAGGCGCACTTGTCGGGATTTCCCAGGGTTTTTCCCTTGTCGCACGAGAGTTTCACGCAGTCGTGCCACTCGCGCAACTCGGTGATGCGCATGCGCGTGAGTTTGACCACGATGTTCATGGCCTTCACGTTCTGTATGTCGCAGGTGAGGTGCGTGCCTATTCCGTAACTGTCCTGCATGCGTCCGGCGGTGTAGCGGTGCAGTTCCACGGCCCGGTCGATGTTGAGCGCGTTGCTGTACACCACTTGCTTGGAGGCGGCATCGATGCCCAGGCTCTCGTACTTGGCGATGATGAGTTCCAGTTGCTCCTCTTCGTTGCCGCTGTCCACACGCAATCCCTTGTACATCATGGCCATACGCTTGGACAGGTTGTTGAAGAACACTTTGTCGCCAAAGCAGTCGTACAGGTAGATGCCGTTGTCGCCGTCGAACACGTCGCTGAACTTGCGCATGACGTTGAAGTTGCACTCAAACACGCCACTCACGTTCTCCTCAAACGAGATGAGTTGGTGGCTCATCGTGCCGATGGGCGTGAGGTCGTATTTCATGGCCAGGTACACGTTGCTGGTGCCCGGGAACGCGCCGGTCCACTTCACAAACTGCCCGTTCTCGTCGGTGTAGCCGCCCTGGTGGGCCACCTCCTTGAAGGTGCGCACCACCATGTCCTGATGCTCGAATGAGAATCGGCGGCGGGTGCCGAAGTCGCTGATGAACAGCCCCTCCTTCATGGCACGCACGGCCTTGGCGTGGGTGCGGGCCTGCTCGGCGGCGGCATCGTAGTGGTCAAAGTCGCCGCGCAGGCGGTGCATCAACTCGCTGATGCAGGGCAGCAGCACCATCTCCCACATGATGGTCGAGTACCACTTGCCACGCACGGTGATGCTCAGATAGCCCTCCTCGTCCTGCGAGATGGTGACCTCGGCAGGATTGAACCGGTAGCCGCGCAGGAAGGTGAAGTACCACAGCGGCAAGTAATACATCTTGCGCTGCATGAATGCAATCTCCTCGTCGGTGATCACCACCGAGGGCATGTAGTTGACTTGTTCCTGCAGCAAGGCGGCAAATCCCTCGGGATAGCGCGTGTGGCTGCGGTCAAAGAAGGTGTATTCCACCTCGGCACGGGGGTAGGTTTGCAGAATGTAGTACTGACAACTGAAGGTATAGGCATCGTTGTCGGTGAGATGGTTGATGATTCGTTTCATGGTCGTGTGAAAAATATCAGCAAAGATAGGAATTTTAACCGACAATTGCAAAACCTTGTTTGCCTTACTCCAGTTCCCCCTCTGCCCGAGAGTTCAGTTC
>CACZNP010000095.1 GCA_902782545.1 uncultured Bacteroidales bacterium | reverse complement strand
CAATCTCAACGAACCATCACGCATTGAGGATACTTCATGGATTGAGCCAGGACGATACATCGGCATCTGGTGGAGCATTCACAAGAAGAAACACACTTGGGAGCAAGGCCCACATCATGGCGCCACCACCGAGAACATGAAACGTTACATCGACTTTGCCTCTAAGCACGGTTTCAGCGGTGTGCTTGCCGAAGGTTGGAACTATGGATGGGGGAGAGGTGAAGAAATCAGTTTCACCAAGCCTTATCCCGATTTTGACATCAACGAGGTGACGCGCTATGCCCGTGAGCGTGGAGTGTTCGTTGTGGGTCATACCGAGACATGGGGTAAAAGTCGACTTCTCGAAGAGCAAATGGAAGACGCTTTCTCATTGTATGAGCGGCTTGGCATCAAAGTGGTGAAAACCGGCTACGTGGGTGCAATGCTCAATGGCGAGGAACTGCAACACTCGCAGTTCGGTGCCCGCCACTATCGCCGTGTGCTTGAGTGCGCCGCCCGTCACCACATCATGATTGACAACCATGAGCCGATGATGCCCACCGGCTTGCAACGCACCTTGCCCAATCTGATGACGCAGGAGGGTGTGCGTGGTCAGGAATACAACGCTTGGAGCCAAGATGGCGGCAATCCCCCGGGCCACACCGCCACATTGCCCTTCACTCGCGGTTTGGCAGGTCCCATGGACTTCACCCCAGCCATTTTTGACTACAGTGATGAGGTGGTCCCCGGCACACGCCCCAAGAGCACGCTGGCCAAGCAACTGGCCGAATTTGTCGTGTTGTATAGCCCGTTGCAAATGGCAGCCGATGCTATCGAAAGTTACGAGAACCATCCAGCATTGTCGTTCATTGAGTCGTGCCCAACCACTTGGCGCAAAACCATCGTGCCCAATGGAGAAATTGGTCACTATGTCACAATCGCCCGCCAGGCTCGCGACGGCAGTGGACGTTGGTTCATAGGCAGCCTGACCGATGAGGCTTCCCGCACGCTTGATTTGCCGCTTACTTTCCTAGATGGGGGCAAGCGTTACCGGGCCATGATTTATGAGGATGGGCCTGGCGCCGACTACCTCGACAATCCCATGTCAATGTCGATCCGTCAGCAAGAGGTCACGGCAGGCGATGTACTCACCTTGCGCTTGGCGCGCAGTGGTGGTGTGGCCATCCGCTTGACACCCATTCCATGAACGAAGGGTTCACTCTATTATCCCACCATCACAGCCGTCGATTGGCGATTTCCAAACATTTCCCCACCATTCACCCTTTAAGCGAATGGTGGGGAAATAATGGTTGTCAAAATAGTTTCTTGAAGAGGAATAATCGTGCACGTCGGCAATTACTGATTCAACAGAAGATTCACCAACATGGTAATGTCGGCCACGCCTGTTTCTCCGTCGCCGTTTACATCACTGTTCACGTTGGAACTAGCCTCCAAAATCAAATTCACCAGCAAGGTTATATCGGGGATCCCCAGTTCAAAGTCACAGTTCACATCCCCGACTATATCTTGAACGATAGGGTTCCATGTGGCAACACTTGAGCCGGGAAGACAACTGTACTCCATGGCCTGCCAACCCTTCATTCGGGCACTGATGGCAAGGTCTCTGGTTATCTGGTTGCGCTCGTTTGGGTAAAAGGAGGTGTTACCATAAACATAGAAATTACTTGCCCCGGGTTGCGCAAGGGTGGGCAAACTCATGATCAAGTTTTCCATGGTAGCCTCTTTAATCCGATTGTTAAAAATGTCGACATACAGAAGGTTTGAAAGGCCGGACAAGTTAACCGAGGAGAGTTGGTTGCTGCTGCATGAAAAATTTTGCAAGGCATTATTTCCACTCACATTAAGCGAAGTGAGCGCATTGCCGTTACAATAGAGACTGCGCAATGTCGGACAGTTTTTCATGCTCAGTGTGGTCAGATTTGGATTGTCATGAATGTCCATGGTGTTGATGTTGGAAAGACTGTCCAGGGTCAATTTCTGCAGGTTGGGCATGTCTCTTATCAAGTCATAGTAATTCCCTT
>CACZNP010000094.1 GCA_902782545.1 uncultured Bacteroidales bacterium | reverse complement strand
GGGCATCGGATACATTGCCCTCAATTACTGGATGGCGGTGCGTGACACTGTCAATGGATACGAATTGCGTGGATGGAAGGATGTGTGGAGGTCGAAAATTTCTATGGGGTGCCTGTTTGCCATGGCGGCGATCTCCTATTTTTTCCTGCCCGACCTCTACCACTCTTTCATGGGCGACACCATGAGTGTGGTAAATGATGTGGTCGATAGCGGCACTGAGATGGCCAAAGAAGCCTACAAAACGGGAGACGTGAACATCGACTGGAACAAATACGAGTTATCACTCCAGGGACTCATCTGGGGATGGCCGAAAGGACCTCAGAAAACTGCCATCTATGGCACTCCTGTCTGCGCCGTGTTGCTGGGGTTTTCTTTGTACTTGGGAAGTTGGACGCCATCACCGGTGGGGACTACGAAGAAAGCACTCAAAGTGGTGGCTTGGTTTGGCGCTTTGGCTACTCTGCTGCTCTTCAATCGGCTGCATTACTTCAATGCCGGTGAGTTGGTTCCATTGGCAGTGAGCGCAACTGCCACTGCTGTGTGCCTGTTCCTGTCGATGGCTACCAGCGAACAACTGAACAACCCGCCACAATGGTTCAAGGAAAAGTATAAAGATAGCAATACACTAAACTCATTCTCAAAGAGAAAGACTCCGCCAACACCGCCACCTGTTCCTCCAACAACACCGCCACCTCTACCCTCTTGACACAATATGTCACAAGTGGCGACTGTCGCCGGCAATGACTGTGCGCAATGCATCGGTCCGAAGGTAACGGCAGGCTACCTCTAACAACTGCTCAGGGGTGACGCGCAAAATGGTGGCCACTTGCTCATTGAAGTACTCAGGATAAACTCCGTAAAGGAGCGTACTGCTCACGTAGCCTGCCACACTGAAGGGCGTGTCGAGGGTCTTGACCAAGTCGCTGAGCATGTATTGGCGCACAGTGGCCAATTCTTCGGCAGGAATGGGTTCTCGGCACAGTCGATCCATCTCGCGGCGCACCTCATCAATGACCCGGTGGGTATACCGCACGTCACACTCTGTGCTGATGCCGATATAAGCATCATGTTCCCTGCCGGCAAGATAGGCATTGATGCCATAGGTGTAGCCCTTGTCCTCACGGATATTGCTCATCAGACGGCTGCCAAAATATCCACCCAAAACCATCACCAAAAAACGCAACACCAAATAGTCGGGATGGTTGCGAGGAACGGCCTGCAAGGCCATCAGGACGGCCGACTGAACAGCACCTGGCTTATCAACAACCGAGTTCATCTGCTCCGATGGGTGTATGGTCCAGTCGACATCGGGGGTTTCTTCACCGGGTTTGTTCCAACGGCCAAGAATCTCATCGGTCAATCGCATTACCTCATCGGTGACGTTGCCCGAGAGTACCACCCGGCAATTGGACGGATGATAATACTGCTGGTAAAACTCCTGCAAATCTTCGATGGTCAACGACAAAATGTCTTCCGGTAACATGCGACGGGAAAGTGGATGATTCTCTCCATAATACAATCGTCGCATCTCCTCAACTGCCAGATACTTCACCCGCTCACGCTGGGTGGCGGCATTGGCGGCATAACGGCGTTTCAGTACCTCGAAGGGCTCGACAGGAAACGTGGGAGCCTCCAAGCACTCCATCACAATGGGCAATGTGCGGTCAAATCGTGAATTGATCGACGACAGTGTCACCTCGCTATACTCGTCATGGCTTTGTGCCGACTTCCATGAGCCATAATAGTCAAGTTGTTGGGCAATTTGTTCGCTGTCGCGGGTGGTACTGCCCTCCATCACCATCATGGCAGTGAGCATGGACTGCATCACACGCCGCTCACGCATGAGACCACTGCGCACATAGATGTTCAAGCGGTTGATGGCCGTGTCACCACCACCCACCACCCACAGCGGGATGCCGTTCGACAAACATTGACAAGTGGGAAATGACAAGTGAACGTCGGCAAATTGTGAGATGGGTGGTGCTACAGAGCGATTGGGGGCGCTCATGATTCAAGCGATTTGAGATATTGCTCGGCGCGGCACAAGTCCTCAGGAGTATCTATGCCCACGGTGTCGAGGTCGCTCACTGCCGTGCGAATGCTGAAACCGTTCTCCAGCCAGCGCAACTGCTCGAGCGACTCAGCCAATTCCAGTGGCGACGGAGACAGACGGGTGATCTGTTCCAGCACCGATGCACGATAGGCATACATCCCGATGTGGGTATAGTACTGAGTGCTTGATGGCCACTGACTCTGCTCCACTCCTCGCACGTATGGTATGACCGATCGGGAGAAATAGCGGGCGTTCTTTCGGGAGTCCACCACCACCTTCACATGGTTGGGATTTAGCAATTCCTCAACAGGACGTTGTGGGTCAAATGGGCGTACCAGTGTTGCGATATCAGCATCCGGACTTTCAAAACATTGCATGATGGCGCGTAACTGCTCGGGATGGATAAACGGCTCATCGCCCTGAATATTGATGACAACATCTTCCTTGCAACCCAAATTCACATAGGCCTCCCAGCATCGGTCGGTGCCACTGCGATGGTCACTACGGGTCATCACAGCACGACCGCCAAACTGCTCCACAGCACTGGCTATACGCTCATCATCGGTTGCAACGGCTACTTGGTCAAGCACTGAACTCACCTGCTCCCACACGCGTTGAATTACGTATTTTCCGCTCAACCGAGCCAATGGCTTGCCGGGGAAACGAGTCGAGCCATACCGCGCAGGGATGATTCCCATAAAAGTCAACTTTTCCATAATGTTTGGTTTTCTATGATACAAAGTTACGAGTAAGCGAGCAAAAACCCAAATTTATTTGACGTTTTTCGAGCGAGAGTAACTTGCGCGAGGCCAACAGGCCGCAGCGAACGTCACGAGTAAGCGAGCAAAAACCTGTTTCTTCCTCGATTTCATGTTTAACGATTGCACCGAACCAGCCGACCATTAACATTCTTCTGCACAAAACGGGAGCAATAACTGGGCACCATCCGTTAGCCTGCATTTTAAACAATCACGACGGAGTTTGTGAAAAAAATCTCGCAAAACTGTTGCGAGATTTGGAAAATAGTTCTACCTTTGCAGTCGCAAAAAGGAAATGGCGGGATAGCTCAGATGGTTAGAGCGTCGGATTCATAACCCGGAGGTCCTGAGTTCAATTCTCAGTCCCGCTACCCAAGAAAGGAGACCATGTGGTCTCCTTTCTTCGTTATCACGCATCTTGCCGTCAAAGTTTCCATTGCAACGGCACAATGAGTTTCAACACGATGTTGCGCCCCATGTTGAAAATGCCACGACGACCCGTCACGGGGTCAACATCTGTATACTTAAGGCGGCTCAGATGGCTCTGATAAATGCAATTGGTCGCATTTTGAACCACAAGGAAAAGCGAGGCGACTCGGGAGCCACGCCGCATGACGTCGGTACCAGCCTGCAAGTTGAGCAATCCATAGGCCGGTGTGGCGGTTTCCGTTTCATCAGCACGATAATAATGACTCTGCCTGAAACTCTGGTCCCATTGGGCCGACACAAACGTGTTGTTCAATAACCGACCGTGATGGTTGATTTCATATTTTACCTCGAATTGCCAGCGAGGAGCCGGTGTGAAAGGTAAATACTTGCTTTCCAGCGGCTGATGTAATTGCACCGCGCTCACATAACTGAACGATGTGCTCAAATGCAGCGAATGGAACGGATGCACGTCCACACTCATTTCGCCACCCAACAGACGGGAGTCCCCAGCATCATAACGATAAGTCATATAACCCTCTTCCATCACATCGGATATCCGGTGTATGAAGATATAGTTGGCAATATGGTTGGCAAACAAGTTGAGTTGCGCCTCAACCACAGGTGATGAATAAGCCACGCCCAGGTCAAACTGTAAACTGAACTCGGGCTTGAGGTTTACGTTTCCCAATTCATACCGAACCGACCCCTCATGAATTCCGTTCGAAGCCAGTTCACTAATGTTGGGCGCACGGAATCCGCGAGACACATTCACACGTAAATCAAGCCGGTCACTGGCATGGAACACTGTGCCTGCACTGGCTGTAATACCCGTGAAATCTCGATGAAAGGCAGCAAAACGAACCTCCTTATCCTCCTCAAGTTCACGACCCGACATGTGGCGGTTATCAAAGCGCAAACCGCCATTCAATGCCCATCGGCCAAGGGTTAGACTCGTTGTGGCAAATACGCCGAAATCAAACAATGAATAATCGGGAACGAGATACTCATTGCCTTTGTTGACCGACTTCTGGTACATCCCATTCACTCCAGCCGTCACTTGGCAAACTCCCAATCGGCGGGTCACATAGTGGATATTGTAGTTCAAGGTGTGCAACTTTAGGAACAGCCCATAGTCGGTTGGTGACTCTGCTTCCTCGTATTCTTGGCGACGGTTCTGCTGATAGGCCAGCAAAAAGTTGAGACGCCCGCCACCAACGGCAAAAGAGTTGTCCAGCACCGCCTTATAATGCTTAACCTGCTGATAAGGCATTCCGTGATGGTAAGTAGTGGCATCGGAATAAGGCTGTATGAGTACGCCTGTGGTCACATCACGCTCTCCTTCAATAATGCTGGGAGTGACGTGATAGCATGACCACAAAAGGTGGCTATGCCCCCACGACCGGTTCAAACCCAGTAACAGCGAGCCGGCGCGCTCGTGAAACTGGGAATTGGGCACATAACCGTCGCGAGCATTTTTATAGGGATGTGCTAATTTTTCACTGTAACGGGCACTCCAGATGTTGCCCGATCGGTTTCCGGCAAAGTTTGCCGTGTAACCGAAAAGACCATTGTTCGTTTGATACTCGGCTCCCAGTTGAGCGCGAACGGTTCCCGGTGTGAGCACTGGAGCATTATTGAATTTCAGCACTCCGGCAAGGGCGTCACTGCCATAAACCAAACTGGCTGGTCCTTTTAGCACTTCAATGGAGTTCACGTCCCAAGAGTCAATCTCAATGCCATGCTCATCGCCCCATTGTTGACCCTCCTGGCGTACGCCGTTATTCACAACTATGATACGGTTATAACCCAAGCCGCGAATTACTGGTTTAGAGATACCGCCGCCAGTAGTGATTTGCGACACACCAGGCAAATGCGAAACGGCATCCACGATATTTGTGGCTGCTGTGCCTCGCAAATCGCCAGCGGACAAGAACGCTACAGGCGCCGACGCATCGGCCATCCTTGTGACTCCTGTGGAACCTGTGACCAACACCTCCTTAAGTTGGAGATGGCGATAAAACACATCTGTTGAGTCAATTGTCTCTTGACTCATTGGTTGTGCTGCAGTAGCAACAGCAATAACTGTCACTGCCGCAACAAAGAAATATCTTTTCATTCTGATTCTCTTGAAATTTTGGGTTGTTGAATATTTAATGATAAAAGCCTCTATAATAACAAGGTGGATCCCTTGAACCGGAGGCCGACATCATCGTCGGCAAACAACCGGTCGTAATGAAGGCTATCGTACTCAACAACAAACAGGTCACCGCCAGCACAATCACTGGAGCAGCCACATAGGTCAAGGAGAAAAAGCGACAAAACACGCAATCGTCGGTATCGGATAAAGGCAGCGGTGACACATGGGCAGTATGTGACATTGTCTCTGTACAACTGCCACAATCCACCGAAGGCAACGGCGTAACGCGATGAATATGAGCCAACGAGAGCAACACCACGGGCACATAAACCAGCAGTATCAGCCAGGCGCATATTTTGCTTTTGTCTCTTAACCTCATCAGGTGACAAAAATACGATTATTTGTGCAATTACTCGAAAAAAAGGAAAATAATTTCACCAAATAGACTTTTTTATGTAACTTTGTTAGTTGGAATATTCAATTTAATACCTATTTAATATGTTTACACAAGAGCAAGGGTTATACATAGCCCACGGACCAAACGGTCCCATCAGCATTATCGGGAAAATGGCCAATCGGCACGGGCTCATCGCAGGCGCTACCGGCACAGGAAAAACAGTGTCCCTGCAAGTCATGGCCGAGAGTTTCTGTCAGGCGGGAGTGCCTTGCTTCATGGCCGATATGAAGGGTGACCTTTCGGGAATCAGCCAAGGGGGAAAAATGAGCGGCTTCATCGAGAAACGTTTACCGGAATTCGGACTCACCGACCCGCAGTTCCAGCCCTGCCCGGTACGATTCTACGACGTTTACGGCGCACAGGGACACCCCATGCGAGCCACCGTGTCGCAAATGGGACCGGAACTGCTGTCGCGCATCCTGGGGCTCAATGACACACAAAATGGCGTCATGAACATCCTGTTCCGCATTGCCGATGACCGGGGACTGTTGCTCGACGACTTGAAGGACCTGCGCTCCATGCTCGACTACATTGCCAAGAACGCCCGGGATTTCACCACCAAGTATGGTATCATTTCAACCGCAAGTGTGGGGGCCATCCAGCGCGCGTTGCTGCAACTGGAGAACCAGGGAGCCGACAAGTTCTTCGGCATCCCATCGTTTGAGATCCGCGATTTGCTCGACACTGAGAACGGCAAGGGGGTCATGAGCGTGCTTGCCGCCGACAAACTGATGCTGCAACCCAAACTCTACTCTACATTCTTGCTTTGGTTGCTGAGCGAACTCTACACAACCTTGCCCGAGGTGGGCGACATGGATCTGCCCAAACTCATCTTCTTCTTCGATGAAGCACACATGCTCTTTGAAGACACATCCAAGGCTTTGGTCGACAAGATTGAACAAGTCATACGACTGATTCGAAGCAAGGGGGTCGGCATCTACTTCGTCACTCAAAGTCCAACCGACATACCACAAATTATCCTTGGACAACTGGGTAACCGTGTGCAGCACGCGCTACGGGCCTACACACCAAAGGATCAGCGCACGGTCAAAACCGCAGCCGACACCTTCCGTTCCAATCCCGACTTCAAGACCGACGAAGCCATCATGAACCTGGAAACCGGCGAAGCATTGGTTTCGTTCCTCGATGAGAAGGGAGCACCTGAGATTGTGCAACGTGCAAAAATATTGTTCCCTCTCAGCCAGATTGGAGCCATCACCGTAGGGCAGCGCGACGACATCATCAGGCAGTCACGCATCTATAGAAAATACGACGAACTCAAAGAACGTGACTCGGCCTTCGAGGTGCTGCTCGAAGAGAGCGAGAAAGCCATGAAAGAAGCCGAAGAGGCGGCTGCTGCCGCCGAAGAGGAAAAGGAGAAGGCCAAAAAAGGCAAGAAACAATCCATTTTCGGCAAGGTCATCAAGGCAATCATCACTGCTATCACTGGTGCCATTGCCACCATCATCGGTACGAAGGTGAGCGATGCTGTCACAGGAAAGAAGACAAAATCGAAAACCAGTGTGACTGGGAAAATCGCCAAAAATGCCACCAGCGCTGCCACACGCACCGTGACACGTGAATTGACAAGAGACATCCTGGGCAACTTGGTGAAATGATAGAGTTTATCTCCCAGTGGGGATATTTGGGCCTGATGGTGGCCTCGTTCATTGCAGGGAGTGTTGTACCCCTGAGCAGCGAGGCCATCATTCTTGCATGCGTGGGACCGTTGCATCTCAATCCGTGGTGGTGCCTGTTGTATGCCACCGTGGGAAATGTGAGCGGAGGCATGACTTGCTACTGGATGGGTACACTGGGAAATGAAAAATGGATTGAGCGATACGCTCATGTGTCGCACGAAAAACTTGAAAAAGCCCAGCGGTTCATCCACGACCGAGGGGCATGGATGGCCTTCTTTGCTTTCATTCCTTTGTTGGGCACGGCCATCTCGGTGGCTCTCGGATACATGCGCGCCAACAAGTGGATTGTCACCTTGGCCATGACCATTGGCAAGGCCATACGCTATGCGGTGCTCATTGGCGCGGCACTGGGCACCATGAAACTGATTTGATCCAATCGCTCAACGGCGCGCGCCGTAGCGCAAGGTATTGCAATTGTCGGGAGAAAACAAGCGCCTGCTCACACGGTTCAAGTCATCGGGAGTGAGCCGACGATAGCGACTCACTTCGCGATTGATGTCACTGGCATCGCCAGTGAGCAGATGGAACATGCACAATTTGGTCGCCTTGGCTGCATAGCCCACATTCTCAAACAGCATCGTCGATTCGGCCTTGTTGGCACATTTCTCTACTTCATACTCACTCACACCCTGCTCCACCAACTGCCGCAACTCATTGTCGATGGCATCCTCGGCCTGCTGCCACGAAACACCATCGGCCAAACGTCCACGGATGTAAAACAATCCTGGGTCATGTGAGCCTCCCACCGCGGCATCCAATTCCGAGAACAGACCCGACCGCGTCAGGACATTCACATAGAACCGAGACGATTTGCCGTTGGCAAGCACGTCACTCAGCATGTCACAGGCATGATAATCGGCATCTCCCCTGCCACACATGTGATAAGCACGCATGATCAGATTCTGGGGGACATCACGTTGCACCTCAAGCACACGGGGCGATGTCTGAACGGGTTCTTGCGGCAAGGAGCGAAGCGGTTTCTCACAGGCGGGAATGCCGCCAAACCATTGCTCGGCAAGGCCTACTGCACGGTCGCAGTCAATGTTGCCCGATATGCACATCACCAAGTTTCCAGGCACATAGAATCGTTTGTGAAACGACCGCACCTCATCGCGGCTGAGCGACTCGATTTCCTCCACACTGTTGCCAATGGTGTGCCAGCGATATGGGTGAACCTTATACGCCAGCGACGACATCAAATGATACACATCGCCGTAAGGGGCATTCAGGCAGCGCTCTTTGAATTCTTCGGCCACCACGCTTTTTTGCGCGATGATGCTCTCATCGCTTAACGTCAGGTCGAGCAAACGGTCACTCTCGGTCCACAAGGCGGTCGCAATGTTGTGGGCAGGGACTACGTCGTAGTAGCAAGTCATGTCGCTGCTGGTCCATGCATTGCTCTCGCCACCGGCCGCCTGAATGGGGGCATCATAACGCAACACATGGCGTGAGCCAGTGAACATGAGATGCTCCAGCAAGTGCGCCAAGCCGGTATGCCCAGGTTGCTCGTCACGCGAACCAACATTGTAGAACAAATGAAGCGCCACCATACGGGTGGCGCCATCGTAGTGGTGCAGCAACGTGATGCCGTTCGACAATCGGTGCGTGCTTACCTCAATCATTTGAGCACAGTGGCCTTGATGATTTTAACATCTTCCACAGGACGGTCGTTGGCACCCGTGGTCACATTCTGGAT
>CACZNP010000093.1 GCA_902782545.1 uncultured Bacteroidales bacterium | reverse complement strand
GTCTTTGGGCAATGCCAGTCACTGCCAGCAATGACACTGCGACCGCAGTCAGAAATCTGTGAAGTGTCATGATTCAAGATATGGTTTTATTGTTCAATAATCAATTACTCCTCAAGAGTGGATGTCCAGTGAGTTGGGGCTTAACCCTTCTTGGCACGGAGGCAAGAGACCGCAAGGAAGGTGAGCAATGCCGCGTACATGACAATTGCGAGCCAGTTGCTGGCCGTTTCGCTCAGAGGACTCACATACTTGAAGCCGAAGAACAACATTCCCGCGCTCACAACACCCATAAGCGCCCCACCGGCGATGAATCCGCTGGCCAGCAGTGTGCCACGCTCTTGACGTGCTTTGTTCACATTCTCGTCCTTGCTGCGTGAACCCACGAACCAACTGATGGTGCCACCCACAAGCAAGGGCACGTTGAGTTGAAGAGGAATGAACATACCCAGCGAGAAAGCAAGCGCCGGAACACCCAGCCAATTGAGCAGCAAGGCCAGGATTGCACCCACAATATAGAGCAGCCAGGGCGTTTCACCACCCATCATCAGAGGGTCGATTACCGCTGCCATCGCATTGGCCTGCGGAGCCACAAGTGCTTGGTCTCCCACAAAACCATAGGCCTTGTTCAGGATAATCATCACTCCGCCCACGGTTGCCGCACTGAGCAGGGTTCCCACGGCCTTCCATGTCTGTTGCTTGGCAGGAGTGGTACCCAGCCAGTAACCCACCTTCATATCGGTGACCATGCCTCCAGCCATCGACAGTGCGGTACACACCACACCGCCAATCACCATCGAAGCGACAATGCCTTGCGCACCCTTCAATCCTACGGCCACAAAAATGCCGCTGGCAATGATAAGTGTCATCAGCGTCATGCCGCTCACCGGGTTGCTACCCACAATGGCAATGGCATTGGCTGCCACCGTGGTGAAAAGGAAAGCAATGACCGTGACCACGACAAAGGCCACAAGCGTTTGCAACAGGTTGTGAATCACTCCCACATAGAAGAATACAAAAGTTACCAGCAATGCTGCTGCCAGCGCAAACACCAATACTTTCATGGAGATGTCCTGTTGATGCCGCTCGACCTGTTCTTGCTCGTTTTGTCCTTTGAAGGCTTTTCCGGCAAGTCCCACAGCGCTCTTGATGACACCCCACTGCTTGATGATGCCGATGATACCGCTCATGGCGATACCGCCGATACCGATGTAGCGTGCCCCGTTTTTGAAGATTTCATCGGCGCTGGCATTGGCCATGTCAGGATTCATTCCCATCAGCGGCACAATGATCCACCAGATGAATGCGCTACCGGCAAAGATGATGAAGGCGTAACGCAGGCCCACAATGTAGCCTAAGCCCACGATGGCAGCGCTGGTGTTGATTTTGAACACCATTTTCAGGTTGTCGGTCACATGTTGCAAGGCGGGTAGGGTAGCGGTGGTGAGCACCTCTTTCCACCATCCGAAGGTGGAGAGCAGGAAGTCGTACACACCGCCCACCAATCCGGCTATGAGCAGGGGCTTGGCCTGCTCGCCGCCCTTTTGTCCGCTGATGAGCACCTGTGTGGTCGCCGTTGCCTCGGGGAAGGGGAACTTGCCGTGCATGTCGCTCACGAAGTATTTGCGGAAGGGGATGAACAGCAAGATGCCCAGCAGTCCACCCAAAAGTGAACTGAGGAACACTTCCATGAAATTCACCGAAATTTCGGGATACTTGTCTTGCAGGATGTAGAGTGCCGGCAGGGTGAAGATGGCACCTGCCACCACGATGCCCGATGCGGCTCCAATCGACTGGATAATCACATTCTCGCCCAGCGAGTTTTTGCGTTTGGTCGCTCCTGCCACACCTGCGGCAATGATGGCGATGGGAATTGCTGCCTCGAACACTTGTCCCACTTTCAGGCCCAGATAGGCTGCTGCGGCGCTGAAAATCACAGCCATGATCAAGCCCATCGACACCGAGTAGGGTGTGACCTCGGGATAATTCTTGTCGGGTTTGAGAACAGGTACATACTTCTCGCCCGGTTTCAACTCGCGAAACGCGTTGTCGGCCAACGCCATTTCATCGTTTTTTGTCATTTTCTCTTTTGCCATATCTCATGGGATTTATTGGTTCAATGCTTTAACGCGGCGATCCACCTCGCGGGCCAGTGCTGCGCCGGTGTCGTCCATTCCTTCAATGTCGAGGATGTCGGTGCCGGCAACCGACAGGATTTGCTGGCCCGTGAGTTCACCCTCGTCAATTTCATGCAGGAAATGCACCAGCATGCGGTTGATCAGTTCGGGCGACACTTCGTACTGCCACTGCTCAGCCTCATCGATGGTCACTGGCCGGCCGCCATTGTTGCCCGTGTTGTCGATGGTGACCAACTCAATGTCGGGATAATTCATGTGCAGCAGCGGGATTTTGTTGATATTGTTGCGGAATGCACCAATCAAGTAATTCACCCCCAGAAAACGCTTGGAGGTCTTGCCACGCTTGATGCTGTTCTTGAAACAGGTCATCAGGTCGTTGTAGATGGCAATCACCTTGATGTGCGTCATGCCGGCCGCTTTGGCCTGGTCGATGACACTGGATAATTTCTTGTAACTGTTGAAAGCACTGTCGTAAAGCAGCCCTTCGGCCGAGAAATCCATTGTGCGTGTGGAGTAACTCTTGCCACTGCCTCCCGTACCGGTGAGAAAGATGATGCTGGTTTTCCCGGCGGCCACAGCGTCGGCAAGCATTTTCTTGTAGGCATAGTCCACGAGCACTTTCTCGGCGGCACGGTAACTGGGCACATCGGTGCCATCGTAGCCGATTTCGGCCAGTTCTTTTCTCAACTCATCGGGATCGAGTTTGTTGGCGGCTTTTTGCAAATAATTGCCCACCAACCGGTCGACGTTTTGCTGGGCCCACGCTTCGGCCTCGGCACCTTTGAGAATTTGTTGCTTACAGCAGTCACCGGCCCCTTGGCAGGTTTGGTGTTGTGTGCACTGATGCTCTTGCGCTGCGGCCTGAAGGGTCATCATGGCCACAAGCATTACAAACAGTAAAAAACTTTTTTTCATCTTATGCTATAAATTATTGGTGTATAGTCAATGGGGGGTCAAAGGTCACCATATCCGGCTGTGTTGCTTGCTTCGACCAGTCGGTGCATTTCCTCGTCTTGCACTCGCACATAATCCACGATGAGACGCTTGGGCCACAACCTCACGGGGATGCCTGAGTCTCTCAACTGTATGTACTTCTCTCGCGTCAATGGCAACTCGATGTCTTTAAGGCTATCTTTTGTCAATCTCATAGTGGTGAATCTCTTTGAATGGCAAAGATACAAAATAACCGCTAATTACACAACAAAGCATCGTGGATAAGCATGTTTTGGCTCCGTTTGGTTCATTGCTTCAAGAAAAATGATTACCTTTGCGGTGTTAACCCCATCACCGATTAGCAAATGAAAAAACGCCTTGTCATTGCCATAACGGCAGTCGTTTGGATGTCGACACCGATAACAGCACAAGTCCCTACCGATCCGCAGTCGTTGCGTCAAGAAGAGCGTGACGCTTACAATGCTGCCCGCCACGACAACACGGTGGACGCCTGGGAAATCTTCATGAACAATTATCCCGACAGTTATTACCGGGAGCAAGCACGCAAGAACCGTGATGCCGCCATCGTGACGCACTACTGCAATGCGCGGACGACACTCGACCAGTTGGTGGCCTATATCGATGACGTGTCGGCGCAAGAGCCGCGCATCCGGCTGTTTTATGCCAATTTGGTGAACAACCCCACTCATTCCTACCGTTATGAACACATGGACTTGGGCTTCAACGGTTGCACGGGTACAGTGAAAGAGCATATCGAATGGGCCGACGGCAAAACCCGCCCTCGCGACAACCGCTTCGTGTTCAATTCCCAGGGACTGCTCACGCAATCGGCCATCATGGGAAGCAATGGCAAACTGGTGGTGCGTGACTATACTTACGGCTACGACAACCTGCACGGCTACAGCATTCGCACCATGATGAGGGGCAAGGAAACGGTGCAGTACGCGCCATTTTACGATGAATCGGACAAGTTGCAATCACTCAAGGGAACCGACAACAGTGCCTATGCCTACACTTATGGCGACTATGGCGTCCTGAGCAAGTTGGTGGTTGCCGACGGGAAGACTTCGCGCACGCTGTTGTACCATGATGGATACATCATCCGCGAGGAGACCGGTGGAAAAGCGTTGCGCTACCTTTACGACTTCGACACCGCCACCGGCAAGAAGTATCTGATCGCCATCCGTGAGATGGCCGATGGCCAAACTGTGCATGAGCGCACTTTTGATTACAAGGTTGACACCCGTGGGCGCTTGACGCGTGTGGTTGTTTCCCAGGACGGGAAACCCCAGATGACCATTACCCGCTCCTACCAGTGACAAAATGCAGAAAGTGAAAAGAATGGACTTTTTGACTCGTTTTTTTGCATTTTCCGATGAGAATGTGTAGGGAAAATT
>CACZNP010000092.1 GCA_902782545.1 uncultured Bacteroidales bacterium | reverse complement strand
CTTGTTCTCATCGGTGAGTCCGGCCTTCGACATCTGCACGGCCTCGACCACCGACTTGACAGCGGAATCTTGCCCGTAGATCTTATCCTTGATGCGTTGCTCGATGGTTTCAAGTCGTTGTGTATCATCTTCTTTGATGGCCAATGCATCCACCTTGCTCAGACGAGCCAACACACTGGCAATGAGGGTTTTGTCCACAACGCCACTATCGCTGCCATGGGCCACCAGATAGGCTCCCGCCTCATCAATCAGGTCGATGGCTTTGTCGGGCAGGTAACGGTCGGTGATGTGCTTGGCGCTGGCTCGCACAGCAAAGTCGATAGCCTCGTCGTCGTACTTCACGCCGTGATAATCCTCGTAGTGTTGCTTGAGTGCCATGATGATGTTGATGGCCTCATCCACGCTGGGCTCCACGATATCGATGGTCTGGAAACGCCTGATCATGCCCTTGCTGCGGGCCAGATGGCGGTTGTACTCGTCGTAGGTGGTTGCACCGATAAAGCGCAATTCACCGCCCTCGAGATAGGGTTTCATCATGTTGCTGGCATCCATAGCCCCCTCGCCGCTCTTACCGGCACCCACAATGTTGTGAATCTCGTCGATGTACAGGATGGAATTCTCTTCCTGAGTCACCCCTCGCAGCACTCGCTTGAGACGATCCTCAAAGTCACCGCGATACTGAGTACCGGCCAGCAGGGCGCCCATGTCGACTTGGTAAATTTTTGCACCACGCAAGCGCTCGGGCACGTCGCCAGCCTCGATGCGGGCAGCAAGGCCATAGACAATCGATGTCTTCCCCACGCCCGGTTCACCCAAATGCAATGGGTTGTTCTTGTCGCGGCGACACAACACCTCGATGGTGCGGTCAAGTTCCGACTCTCGGCCTATCAGTGGGTTGTGCTCGGACAAATGGTCGTTGATGCACGTCACATAGTCACGCCACGATGTGCGGGAGGGCTGGGCACCGTCACCGCCTTCGAGGGCAGCCTCAGGATGGGCGGCCTCGCGGGCGTCCTGCTCATAGAAATCGATGAGCGATGCCATGAAATCTCCCTCACGCGAGCCCACCAACTGCTTCAGGTAGTAGGCTGCCCATGACTCCTTCAATTCGAGCATGGCTTTGACCATGTGCGGCACATCAATCACCTCGACTTGGGCACTGGAGGCATACACCTCGGCCTGACGCAACATGGTGTCGAGTTGATAAGAAAGTTCGGGCCCGGAATAATCTGTCTTGTCTTCGGGAACCACTTCCAACTTTTCCAGAAAATCCACAATCTCGTTCTGTAACACACTGGGATTGTAATCGGCGCAATCGTCAAGGGCATCGACAAAAGCCAGTTGCTGGATAAGCGCCAGCAACACATGCTCGGGTGTGACATACTCGTTGCGGGCCGAGACCGCGACAAAACTGGCATATTGCAGTGCCAACTCTATGTTGCTTGAATATTTCATTTCTTTTGAATCGTCTGTAATTACTTTTTTTGAACAATGGCAATCATTCCGGCTCACAAGTGATGCGCAACGGGAAACCTGCGCTGCGGGCCAGCGATGTGGCTCGTTGCATGCGGCTCATGGCTGCATCGTAGGTATACACACCCACCACTGCACTGCCCTCTTTGTGAACGGCCATCATCAGGGTCACCGCATCGATGTATTCCTTGCCAAACACCCGCACCAGCACATCCACCACAAAGTCCATCGTGGTGATGTCGTCGTTGTGTAAAACCACCTTGTACTGCCTGGGTTCATCGAGGCGGGTACGCTGACGCATGGACGTGCCACGTTTGCTGCTGTTGTCGGTTTTTGCCATCGTTGAAATGAATTAGTGATGTTTATGAAGTTGCAAAATTAGTGCAAGGTGAGAGCAAATGCAAATAAATTTGCGATTTGCCGAACCGAAGCCTAATTTCGAGGTCACCAGACCTCAACAATCGTGCAAACCGAGCGCAGAACAAAATGAGAAACACAGTTTTTCATTTTTCATGCCAACGTGCCACTTGATTTCACCGATTTTTTGGGTCAATCGTCAAAGGAAACAGAACATTCGATGCAACAAATGAGTGGGAACAATACACATTGTCCCCATTGCTTTTCGTGTGACATGTGCACCGGCTCAACGGTCCATGTCGTCCAATTCGAGTTCGGAATTGATCATCATGATTTCGTTGTTGTACTCAATCCCGTCAAAATCGCCGTCCTCAAACAACAGGTACATGTCACGGTTACAGCCCGTGGCCGTCAGCAGCCACACGACCGCACCTATCAGCCAAATAAAACGTCTTATTTTTTTCATCTTCCGCAAAGTTACAATTTAAATTGAAATATCACAAAAAAATTACTACCTTAGCGGTATCAATCTACCAAATACCATCATCATGGACATTTTTGAACAGCGAATCAAGGAACTGAGAGACGAGTTGAATCGCCACAACCATAATTATTATGTACTCAATGCACCCACCATCAGCGACCAAGAGTTCGACTCTATGATGCGCGAGTTGCAGGACTTGGAGGAAGCCTATCCGCAGTACGGCGACCCCTTGTCACCCACTCAACGCGTGGGCAGTGACATCAGCAAGGGATTCACCCAAGTGATGCATGAACACCCCATGCAATCGCTGGCCAACAGTTACTCCATCGATGAGGTGCAGGAATTCCTGCGACGCGCCAAAGACGGACTGGGCGGCGAGTCCTGTGAGATTGTTGGCGAAATGAAGTACGACGGCACCAGCATTTCCATCACCTATGAGCATGGGAGGCTGGTGCGGGCTGTGACCCGCGGCGATGGTGTTCGGGGCGACGACGTGACGGCCAATGTGATCACCATTCGCAGCGTGCCTTTGGAACTGCCGCACGATGCCGACATCCCCGACCGTTTTGAGGTGAGAGGCGAAATCCTGCTGCCCTGGAGCAGTTTTGACAAACTCAATCAAGAACGCGCCTATAACGAAGAACCCCTCTTTGCCAACCCGCGTAATGCCGCAGCCGGCACACTCAAACTGCAAAACAGTGCCGAAGTGGGCCGCCGGGGGCTGGACGCCATCTTCTACTTCCTGTTGGGCGACACACTGCCATTCTCCACACACAGCGAGAGCATCGAAGCCTTGAAACGCTGGGGGTTCAAGACAGGACAAATGGACGTGCTGCCATCGATTGAGGCAGTGAAAGACTTCATCGACCATTGGGACGTGGAACGCAAAACCCTACCTGTGGCCACCGACGGGCTGGTGTTCAAAATCAATTCCTTGCGACAGCAACGCACATTGGGCAGCACCGCCAAGTCGCCTCGATGGGCCATTGCCTATAAGTTTGCCCCCGAGCGTGAATGCACAAGACTGCAGTTCGTGTCGTTCGAGGTGGGACGGTCGGGGGTCATCACCCCGGTGGCCAATTTGGATCCCGTGTTGCTCAGTGGCACCATCGTCAAGCGCGCGTCGCTGCACAACGAGGATGTGATTCGCACACTCGACATCCACGATGGCGACATGGTGTACGTGGAGAAAGGCGGTGAAATCATCCCTAAGATTGTGGGGGTGGACCTCAAGCAACGCAAGCCCGACAGCCGGCCGCTGCGCTTTGTGCACACTTGCCCCTCGTGCGGCACACCGTTGGTGCGCATCGAGGGCGAAGCGGCATGGATATGCCCCAACAAATGGAACTGCGAGCCACAAATCACAGGGCGCATCGAGCATTTTGTGGGGCGGCATATGATGAACATTGACGGCATCGGCGAGGAAGTGGCTGTGATGCTCCACCGCAATGGGCTGGTGAATGACATCGCCGACCTGTACAACCTCACTCACGACCAACTGGTGGCACTGGACCGCTTCCAGGAAAAGAGCGCACAACGCATCCTCCGGGGCATTGACGACTCGCGACAGGTACCGTTTGCACGAGTGATTTTTGCGCTATCCATTCCCTTTGTGGGTGAAACCACCGCCAAGGTGCTGGCGCGCAACCTCCACGACATTGACACACTCATGAGCACCCCAGCCGAACAATTGGCCTCTATCGACGAGATTGGCCCGAAAATCGCACAATCCATCGTTGAGTTCTTTGCCGACAGCCGCAACCGCGACATCGTGGAGCGTCTGAGGGCCGCCGGGCTGCAAATGAGTCTGACCGAAGAAGAGATGGCCGACCACACCGACCGCTTGCAGGGGAAGAAGATTGTCATCAGCGGTGTGTTTGCCATGCACTCACGCGAGGAATACAAGGCCATTATCGAGCAAAACGGCGGGAAAAACGTGGGGTCAATCTCCAATGCCACCTCGTTTGTGCTGGCCGGGGAAAACATGGGACCCGCCAAACTGGAAAAAGCCCGCAAACTGGGTATCCCCATCGTGAATGAAGAGGAATTCCTGTCCATGATTCAATAACTTTTCCTATATTTGCAATATGAAAACCCTATACTATTTACCGATATGAAAAAAACACTGTTCACCATGGCTGTTTTGTGCGCAATCACCGCATCGGCCCGCGTTTACAATGATGAATACGCACAAGTTTTAAGGTACCAGTTTGAGAACCGATCCGCGGCTTCGGTCAAGGGCGATAACGATGTGTTCGCGCCCGACAATGACGCCAAATGGCGTGACGGTAACATTGAGGTGGAAAAAGTGAGTTTTGTCTCCGAGACCGACGAGACCACTCACATCGGGTTCTTGCTCGACAATACGGATTACAACGATAGCCAGCATTTCTATGCGGTGAAAATGTTCAACGGAAAGCCCCGTGTAATGAACCGCAAAGGGGTCACCGTGAAACACGAGACAGTGGGGCCATGGGACTTGCTTGTGTTCCGCAACAGTGCGGGAGCGGTGATAGACATGGCCATCGCCACCAGCGACAAGGAACGTGAAATGAACGAGATGATCGACATGAATGCCTTGTTTGACGGCATTTATGTGTCGGCGAAAGGGGACACGGCTGTCTTTGGCACTGAATTGAACGACAAACGTGACCATTTCACCGTTTGCCCAGGTGTCTACCAAGTGATGACCTACACCGATGGCCTTCCTGAATGCAAACCCGATGAGAACTATATCGCATTTGCCGAGAACCGCATGAAGGTGGTGGAAATGCCTTCCATCAGCAAGAAATATGACGAGCAGGCCCAATGCATTCGTTACTATGCCGATGGAAAGGAAATCAGCAAAAAGGAATATGAGTTCATTGAATCACGGCCGTGTGGTTATGGAGGTCATGGCTCATTGATGGGGCCCATTGTGTGGAAGGTGAAGCGAACCGCCACGGGACTCCATGTGGAATTGGCACAACCCTACGACGCCAACCAGGACTGGCGTTACTCTCCGTTCAGCGATGAGAAATTCGACTTGACTTGGGTGCGCAGTGTGTATCCCGGATACAAAGGGCGCTGGGCAGTGGCCTCGGTGCGCCCTCTCACGCGCAACATGCTCCGTCAGTTCGACAAAGCCACCCTGCGGGCCATGGTCAAGGGAATCAATGCACGCCACACGCGGGACAAAAAATTCTCTGCCATTGAAAAACTCAATAAGAGTTTGATCAACACAATGATTGCCGAGAAATGATTCGATCCACTGCCACCCGCATCCTGTTGCTGCTGGTACTGGCCCTCGCCGGTCTGATGCTGGCAAGCCTTTTCATGTTGTTGTTTATCAAGAACAGCAACCGCGCCGCCATGTTGGCCATGGTCACCTTGCAGGACGTGTTGGTGTTTATCGTCCCGGCTGTCTTGGCGGTGTGGATAGCCTGCCGAAAGCCGGCACACGTCATGGGTCTTAACGTGGCCCCATCGTGGCGTGCGCTGGCAATGGTGCTCATGGTCTATGTGGCATCGGTGCCCATGCTCAACTACACTGTTCACCTCAACGAGGCCATGAAACTGCCAGAATCCCTGGCTTGGCTGGAACAGATGATGCGCTCCAGCGAGGACATGGCCGCCCAGGTCACCAAAAACCTACTGGAGAGCCAATCAGTGTTCGCCATGATCATATCAGTGCTGGTGGTGGGTGTGCTGGCAGGGCTGAGCGAAGAATTTTTCTTTCGCGGGGCCATGTTGGGCATGTGGCGACAAAATGGTGTGAACCCACACGTGGGTGTGTGGGTGGTGGCCATCGTGTTCAGTGCCATCCATTTGCAATTCTACGGATTTGTGCCACGCATGCTCATCGGCGTGTGGCTGGGTTACCTGTTTGTGTGGACGCGCTCGTTGTGGGTTCCCGTGGTGGCCCATGCGCTCAACAACAGTGTGGTGGTCATCGCTGAGCATTTCGCCGAGAACAAAAACAACACTTTCGACCTCGACAATTTGGGTGTTCCCGCCGCCGGACAATTCCCATGGCTGGCGGTTGCCAGTGCGGTTGCCACGGTGGCACTCGTGCTGCTGGCGCACAAAACCCTGTGCCGCACAACTCCCCCACCCTTGACCGAGCCAATGATGCCGGCCGAGGGCAACCCAAACACTTTTTCTATTGAAAAAGAAAAAGAATTGGATTGAATTATCAAAAAAATATCTATCTTTGTAGATTGCAGATAAGAGTGGCGAGAATATGTCACAACATCTTACCACAAACAATTGAATACAAACGCATTAAGATTTATACGATTATGATGAAGAAATTTTTGCTCGTCGTGTGTGGCTCCTTTGTGGGAGCGTTTCTTGCATTGATATTTTGCATCATTGCTTCCATGATTATGAGTTTCGGTATCATGGGGGCAAGTGCCATCGGTGGGAGTAAGTCCACCTCCTCGATTGACAAGAATTCCGTATTATACATCGACTTGAACGGCAGCATCGAAGAGCGACAGGGCGGTGGCACACCACAAGTCATGGCCATGCTACAAGGCGAAAACATCACATCGAGCAGCCTGAATGTGCTCATCAGCGCCATCAACGAAGCCAAGAAGAACAAGAAAATTGAAGGCATACTCATTGATTGCAATGGGGCAAGCGCTTCTCCTGCCACCTTCGAGGCTCTGCGCCGGGCGCTTTCCGAGTTCAAGCACAGCGGCAAGTGGATATGGGCCTATGGCTACGAAGGCATCAACCAATTTGACTACTACTTGGCGAGCGTGGCCGATAGCATCTTCATCAACCCCGTGGGAGCGGTCGACATCCATGGCGTGGGGGGCGTCATTCCTTTCTACAAGGGTGCCCTCGACAAACTGGGCATTGAAATGCAAGTGTTGCGTGTGGGCACTTTCAAGAGCGCTGTGGAGCCGTACATGCTCGACAGCATCTCACCCGCCAACAGGTTGCAGATGGAGCACTATCTGGGAACCATCTGGAATGAGGTGGTCGACTCGATTGCCACGTCACGCAAAATGACACCGCAGTATGTCAACCAACTCGCCGACAGTTTGCTCATTGCATTGAAAGCCGACACACTGATACAACTCAAAGTGGTGGATGGATTGTGCTATCGCTACGATTTTGAGAAAAAACTGAAACAAAAATGCCACATCGACGAAAAGGATGACCTGCGACTGGTTTATCCCGAAGATATTGCCAAAGACCTTGAAGCCAAACCCAGTGGAGACCAAATTGCCGTGGTCTACGCCACCGGCGAAATCGATGGCAGTACCGGCGGTATTTTTGGGGGTGAAGAGGGCATCGACAGTGAAAAACTGGCCGAAGTGATTCACGACTTGAAAGAAAAGGACAAGGTCAAAGGATTGGTGCTTCGCGTGAACTCGCCCGGAGGCAGCGCGTTTGGCTCGGAACAAATCTGGAAAGCCATCGAGGACTTCAAGGAAAGCGGCAAGCCTGTGGCTGTGTCGATGGGTGACTATGCAGCATCGGGAGGCTACTACATCTCATGCGGTGCCGACCGCATCTTCGCCGAGCGGACAACCATCACCGGTTCCATTGGTATCTTCGGCATTATTCCCAGCGGTGAACGTCTTTACAAAGAACACATGCACGTCAATTTCAGCGAGGTGAAAACCAATGCCAACTCCACGATGGCTGCTTCTGGCTTGTTCGGTATTCCCGTCCGAAAACTGACGCCAACTCAAACGGCTTCGCTGCAACGTATGATCAATGAGGGATACGAGTTGTTCACAAAGCGTTGCGCCGATGGACGCCACGTGTCGCAAGACAGCATCAAGAAGATTGCCGAAGGACGCGTGTGGGACGGTGTCACGGCCAAGCAAATTGGCTTGGTGGACGAGTTCGGCGGCCTCAACAAAGCCATTGAATGGGTAGCCAACAAAGCCAACCTCAAAAAAGACAAATACAAAACACAAAACTATCCTGATTTGAAGGATGACTGGAGAGCCTTGTTCAACGGCATGATGATGAGTGTTACCCAAAAGCGCATGCGCAACGACTTGGGCGACCTCTACGATTACTACAAC
Organism: uncultured Bacteroidales bacterium; assembly: GCA_902782545.1. GTDB lineage: Bacteria > Bacteroidota > Bacteroidia > Bacteroidales > Muribaculaceae > Sodaliphilus. The sequence goes on along the minus strand of CACZNP010000092.1, from coordinate 5,138 downwards.
GAACTCAAGGCCATTGTGGAACGTCAGCACATCCTGTGCTTGATGCAACCGGTAGAATTGCAGTAAAAAAACATAACACGCATCGTTTTTTGCCACAACCGGAACAGTGATCGATTTCTCGAAGATATTGAACAAGCAACAGCGCAAGACGGTACTGAATGCCATCCTGACGCCCTTCTCCTGGCTCTACGGCGCTGGGGTGTGGTTGCGCAACGTTGCCTTCAATATGCGGTTGCTGCCGCAGGAATCTTTCGAGGTGCCGGTGGTCTCGGTGGGCGCCGTATCGGTGGAAGGAACGGGAAAAACGCCTCATGTGGAGTATATCATCGAAATGCTCTGCCGGAGGTATAAAATCGGTGTGCTCAGTCGGGGATACAAACGCAAGACCAAGGGATTTATCCTTGCCAGCGACTCTCTGTCGGCACGCGACCTGGGCGATGAGCCATTCCAGATTTTCAGGAAATACAATGGTTTGATCACGCTGGCAGTGTGCGAGAGCCGACGCAAGGGAATCCACGAATTGCTTCGCATCAACCCCGACATCAACTTGATTCTGATGGACGACGCTTTCCAGCACCGATACGTGAAGCCCAAGGTGAACATGGTGCTGGTGGACTTTAACCGCCCACCTTTCAACGACAAGTTGCTGCCTTTGGGCACCTTGCGTGAACCTGCACACCGATTGTTGCAAAGCGACCTGGTGGTGGTGACCAAGTGCCCCACCGACATCCTGCCCGTGGATATCCGCATGATGAAGGAGAATCTCGATTTGTTCCCCTCCACAGAATTGTTCTTCAGCAACATCCGTTATGCCGACCCCGTGCCGGTGTTCCCCGTCCCCAATCCGCAGATTTCCTCCTTGTCGTGGCTGCAACCCACCGACACCGTTCTGTGCATCACGGGAATCGCCAGCCCCAAGCCATTGGTGCGCTACCTGCGCCAATTCCAGGCCACGGTCAAGGTCATGCACTACGACGACCACCACGAATTCTCTCGCGCCGACTTTGACGAGATTTTCCATGTCTTCAAGCAGTTGGAAGGACAACGCAAGTTCATCATCACCACCGAGAAAGACGCCGTGCGCATTGTGGGCAACGCCTACTATCCACCCACCATGCGCTCTTGCATCTACTACATCCCCATCCGCGTGGGCTTCCTTGAGATTGAAGACCGAGATTTCATCACTTCCCTGATAAAGAAAATTGAGGGCTAAACCCCATTACCACATTTCACATCATGAACGAAACCGAAATTTCCACACTTGGCGAGTTTGGTCTCATTGACCATCTCACCGAGAACATCTCTCTGCGCAATGACTCCACCCGGCACGGCGTGGGCGACGATTGCGCTGTGTTGCACTATGGCGACCGCGAGACGCTCGTCACAACCGACCTGCTTCTTGAGGGCATCCACTTCGACCTGTCCTATGTGCCACTCAAGCACCTGGGCTACAAAGCCGTGGTGGTGAACCTGAGCGACATCTACGCCATGAACGGCACTCCGCGACAAATCACCGTGTCGCTGGGCATCAGCAAGCGCTTCACTCTGGAACACATCGAGCAACTCTACGCCGGAATGCGCATTGCCTGCGAGGAATACGGGGTGGATATCGTGGGAGGTGACACCAGCGCCAGCGTCACGGGACTGATCATCAGCATCACCTGCCTGGGCGACGCCAAACGAGATGAAATCGTCTACCGCAACGGAGCCCGCGACACCGACCTGGTGTGCGTCAGCGGTGACTTGGGCGCTGCCTACATGGGGCTTCAACTACTCGAACGAGAACGAGTGGCAAGTGCCGGGATGAAAGACTTCCAACCCGACTTTGCCGGACGCGAATACATCATCGAGCGGCAACTCAAACCAGAGGCACGGCGCGATGTGCTCGACGAGTTGCATCAGTTAGGCATCAAGCCCACTGCGATGATGGATGTGAGCGATGGATTGTCGAGCGAGTTGCTTCACATTTGCCGCAACAGCAAGGTGGGATGCCGCATCTATGAAGAACGCATACCCATCGACTACCAAACCGCCATCATGGCCGAAGAACTCAACATGAATCTGGTCACCGCTGCCATGAACGGCGGCGAGGACTATGAGTTGCTCTTCACCGTGCCGCTCACCGACCATGAGAAGGTGGCGCAGATGAAAACCGCAAGGCTCATTGGCCACATCACCAAGCCAGAACTGGGTGCCTACCTCATCACCCGCGACAATGCCGAACTCGAAATCCGCGCACAAGGTTGGAATGCTTTCGACAAACAGTGATTGCCATGACCGAACTTGAGAAAATGATGAGTGGCGAACTGTATCAAGCCACCAAAAATACCGAAATGCTAGATTTGCTCATGGTCACACGCGACCGGCTCTACGAATTCAACCGTCTGCATCCACGCGATGTGGAGCAGCAGCAGGCCATCCTGCGACAGTTGTTGGGGAGCACCGGTGAGCGTTTCAAAATTGTTCAGCCGTTCTTCTGCGACTACGGTTTCAACATCCACATCGGTGAGGATTTCTTCGCCAACACCAACCTGGTCATCCTTGACGAGACAAGTGTCACCTTTGGCGACAATGTGTTCATTGCACCCAACTGCGCTTTCTATACTGCCGGACATCCTCTCGATGCCGAGCAGCGTAAACAGGGACTGGAGTACTCCCTGCCCATCACCGTGGGCAACAATGTGTGGATTGGCGGCAATGTGTGTGTCATGCCGGGTGTGACCATCGGCGACAACACCGTCATTGGCGGCGGCTCGGTGGTCGTTCACGACATCCCTGCCGGTGTGCTGGCGGCCGGAAACCCTTGTCGCGTCATCCGCCAGATTCACACCCCCGAAGAATAGCATCACTTCATTTTCACAGCACAAAAAATCCCTGCCCGGGTTGGGCAGGGATTTTTTCTTTGGTCAATGACAAGGTGAATTACTTGCTCTGGCTGAGGATGGTGCAAACCGACACGCGGTTCCACTCGGGCTCGCTGAACATGTCGCCAACACCAAGGCCTTCGGCGCTGATGCGGTTGGCGTTCACTTTGTACTTCTTGATCAGCATGTCCTTCACAGCAGCGGCGCGGGCATTGGCCAGGCGCTCGTTGATTTCCTTGCTGCCTTCGGGCGATGCATAACCCTTGATTTCGACGGTAGCGTCCTTGTGGTTCTTCAAGAAGGTAGCCACGCGCTCCACGTTAGGCATTTGAGCGGCGGTGATCACCGACTTGCCCTGGGCAAAGAACACGTTGGTCTCGAGCGACTCGCCGGTCTTGTTCACGACCTTCTCGACGGGCTTCTCAACAATCTTCTCGACAACCTTCTCAACCACTTGCACCTCGGGCTTGCGGTTACGCAGGTCGTTGATCTCGGCGTTCAGAGCATCGATGTCGGCCTGGGTGTACTTCTTGTCGCAAAGAGCGAAGTGGTGGGTGCCGTTGCTGTTGCCGAAGTGGTAGGTAACACCGGCTTGCAGTTCAACCACAGCGTGGTTGGCGTTGAAACGGGTCACAGGATGAGTCTGGTTGGCGCGAGCCAAGCGGTCCACATCACCGTCCATGTCCCAAAGCACCGAAGGCTTCAGGCTCACGGTCCAAGCCTTGGCTTCACCCAGGTTCCAGTTGAAGTTCAGACCAGCCTTGGTGTACCACGAGTTGTCATCGCAGCAGCCGTGCCAAGTCTCATTGCGCAGAGCCTCGTTCTGATGGTAAGCATGGAGCCAGCCAGCGCCCAGCACACCCTCAAGTTCAAAGGTACGCGGAGTGCCCTTGTAGCCCATGAATGCGTTGGTCAGGTTCAAGGCTGCGAATGCGCCCACAAACTGATGGTCGATGATGTTCTTGCTCTTGGGTCCCCAGTAGGAAATGGGTTTTTGCCAACTTGTGGTGTTGATTGTCCACTCGCCTTCAACGCCCACGCCCAACACTGGAGTGATTTGCTTGCGGATTTCAGCACCGAAAATGCCACGTGCACTCTGCCAGAATGCATAGTGCTGGAAAGGCATCACAGCGCCACCCTTGACAGTGAACGACCAGTTGTCAGTGAACTTGCTGCCTTGCAAAGTAACTTGTGCTTGAGCAGCCACAAAGCCCATAACGAGGGCCAAAGTCAAAATAATCTTTTTCATCTGTTTTAGATAAATTAAAAACAATTAATATTCTGTGATTATGCTTTTCAACCCACAAAAGTAGTATAAATTTCTTTTCTGACCAAAATTTAACATTTTTTTTGAATAAAGAATAGGCCAATTGCGCATTTTTGTGCGTCGATGGGCCTAAGAATCAAGCAAAAGATTGACCAATGCGGTCACATCGGCAATGCTCACCTCACCATCATGGTTCACGTCGTAGCGCAAATCTTTGCTTTCGGTCAGCAGCGCATTCACCAGCAGGGTCACGTCGGCAATGCCCACTTCGCCGTCGCCATTCACGTCGCCACCGACAACGCCCTCGACCTCTACTTTGCGCACGGCGCCGCAACTCCACTCATCGGCCAGCCAGGCAACCAGTCGCAGGCGCGCCAACTTGGGCCAATTGCTGTTTCGGCCCAACCGAGCCACCAACTTGTGGTTGAACTGGTCTTTATTGGGAGCCATACACTTGACCGAGTCCATGGTTTCGCCATTGGCATCAACCAATGCCACGGTGAGTTCGGTCTTCGACAAATCGAAGTGTTGGTTATCTTTTGTGATGTGCCATGTGGTGGTCACAATCAGGGAGTCCAGCCCGTAGGTGCTGAACTCTGGCGAGGTGAGCGTGTACTGGTTACCGGCACCCGTTGTGAATAACGTGATGAGATTGCCGTTGATGTTCCCCGAGTTCAGTTCCCGGTCATCCCGGCTGTAGACCCATCCTTCATAGTTTGTGCCACTGAACTGGGGCAAGTTGACTCCCCATGCCATCGACACACTGCAAAAAGCCACTAAAAAGAATAATATGTGTTTCATCCTGTAATTATTCAATCAGTTCCTCACGCAAAGATACAAAAACACACACACTTACACAATCATTTGAAAAAAAATCGCAAAAAAAACACCGAAATCATTGCCATTTAAAAAAAACACCGTATCTTTGCATCCGCAATTGGGGCATTAGCTCATCTGGTAGAGCGCAACACTGGCAGTGTTGAGGTAAGCGGTTCGAGTCCGCTATG
>CACZNP010000091.1 GCA_902782545.1 uncultured Bacteroidales bacterium | reverse complement strand
CCTTCGGGCAAATCGTTAACCGACTGGAACACAACCTCCACGGGAATGTGTCCTTCATACTTCGACAGAATCTTCTCACGGAAGTCGGCCTCGAAATCCTTGCGGATCACAAACACCACCTTGCCAAATCCGGCATGAATGGCATCGTAGATGGAATAGTCCATAATGGTCTCGCCATGAGGGCCCAGGCCATCAAGTTGCTTCAGGCCACCGTAGCGGCTTCCCATACCGGCGGCAAGAACAAAAAGTGTTGGTTTCATTGAATTGATATTTTACTGATTGGTTATTTTGTTTTGAAAGCAAAGAATATCACACGGCGATAATCTTCATCGGGGTTAAGCACCTGCGACGGAAAATTGTCGTGGTTGGGGGCATCGGGCATACCTTGGCACTCAATGGCCACGCCATCATAGTCATTGTACGACCGGCCACTCTTGCTGACGGGCGAACCGGCAAGCCAGTTCCCAGTGTAGACCTGTGCGGCGGGCTGATCGGTGATAACCTCCAGCACTCGCCCCGAGGTGGGGTCACTGAGCACTGCTGCGGTGTGCAACTGTCCATCTTCGGCTCCGTCTATCACCCAACAGTTGTCGTAACCCTTACCGTAGTTCAGTGCCGGAAAATCCTGCTTGATGTCCTGTCCCAGACGCTTGGGCTGTGTGAAGTCCATGGGTGTGCCAGCCACAGGCGCCATCTCACCCGTGGGGATGAGCGTTTCATCAGTGGGCAGATAGCGTGAGCAATTCAGTTGCAACAAATGGTCAAGCGCGCTTCCGGCATCCTCACCCGCCAGGTTGAAATAAGTGTGGTTGGTGAGGTTCACAATGGTCTTGCGGTCGGTCACGGCTCCAAGTTCTATCTTGAGCACATTCTCATCGGTCCATGTGTATGCCACACGGGCCTGCAGGTTACCAGGATAGTGCTCATCACCATCGGGACTGTCAAGGGTAAACACCACGGTATCTCCCTCCATTGAGCACTCCCATATTTTGTGGCTGAAGCCTTCGGGGCCACCATGCAATGCATTGGGACCGTTGTTGATATTGAGTTGATAGTCAACACCATCCAGCGTGAACTTGCCGCGTGCTATGCGATTGGCGTAGCGACCGGGGGTCTTGCCTGCACAAGGGCCATCGTAAAAGTAATCCTTGGGGTCGGCATAACCGAGTGCCACATCGGCAAGACGGCCATCCTTGTCGGGGACAACAATCGAAACGATTCCAGCACCCAGCGACGACAGGCGCACACTGGCACCCTGGCCGTTGGTCAGCGTATATAGTGTGATGTCGCCACTGGTCGACTCAACTAAATCTATCTTGGTTTTCATCAGTCTTTGCACTTGTGAGCACCATCACTGATCACCACATCAATGACCACTGGCTCGTGTCCGTATTTTGCATTGAATTTTGCCTTGGCTTCGGCAATGAAGTGGTCGTACAGATTGTCTTTCACTAAATTGATGGTACAACCGCCAAAACCGCCACCCATAATGCGCGAACCGGTCACACCGCACTCGCGGGCTATGTCGTTGAGAAAATCAAGTTCCTCGCAACTCACCTCATAGTCGCGCGACAGTCCGTAATGGGTCTCGTACATACGGGCGCCTACGGTCTCCAGGTCACCACGCTCCAGCGCGTCGCACACATCGAGCACGCGTTGCTTCTCACCAATCACATAGTGAGCACGCTTGTAGTCCTCATCGCTGATTTGATCGCGCTTGGCATCGAGCATGGCCATATCGGCGTCGCGTAGGGTCTCTACGCCCAGTGTGGCAGCCACGCGCTCGCACGATGCACGGCGTTTGTTGTAGGGAGAGTCGACCAACTCATGTTTCACCTTGCTGTCGAGCAACACCAGTTTGTATCCATCGGCCTTGAAGGGGAAATACTGATACTCCAGTGAGCGGCAATCCAAACGAATCAGACAATCTTTCTTGCCGAAAACCGAGGCGAACTGGTCCATGATTCCGCAATTCACACCGCAATAATTGTGCTCGGTGCTCTGACCTATCTTGGCGAGTTCAAATTTCTCAATCTTGTTATCATTGAACAAATCGTTCAATGCAAATGCAAAGCAGGATTCCAATGCCGCACTCGACGACAAACCGGCGCCCAGAGGCACATTACCGGCAAACACCGTATCAAAGCCACGAACGATGCCGCCACGCTTGATGGTCTCGCGGCATACACCAAAGATGTAGCGTGCCCACTGCTCACGGGGGGCGTCCTCCTCGCGCAATCCAAACTCGGAGTACGCATCCATGTCGGCGCTGTACACGCGAACACGGTCAGTTCCGTTCACATTAATCTCAGCCATGATGTATTTGTCGATGGCACCTGGAAAAACGAACCCACCATTGTAGTCGGTGTGCTCACCAATCAAGTTGATACGACCTGCCGATGCATAAAAAACGCCATCGGTACCGAATCTCTTGTTGAACAAAGTTTTAATTTTCTCTTTCATAGTTTTTTGATATATTAATGGTTGGTTTTTCTGTTTACAACCTACGAAATTACAAAAAAAACTGCGACAAGGCGCAGTTTTTTCGGTTTTTTAATATAATTGTCGCATCTAGCGGGTGTGTTTCAGCGACGACGATTCTTCATGTCTTCCTTGCCCTGATTCACGGCCTGCTTCTTGGTCATCGCACTTCCGTGTCCGTCGGGACGGCGACTCGCACCTCCCAGCACGCCGCGATCGGTATAGGGATTGCCGGCGCCATGGTCCTTGACCACAACCTGTGAATGACCCTTTGAATTGCCCACCTGCGAATGACCGGCCGAGGTGCCATAATTGCGGCCCACGTAAGCGCTGTGGTCATAGTAACGGTTAGAGCCTTTGTAGGTCTGATAACCCGCAGGAGCGGCACGGTAATACTTGTCCTTGGAATAGTGCTCGTAGATCACAAAGCGGAACTTGTTGCTACTCCACGTCACAGGACGGTAAAAGTAGTCGGCAGTCGTGAAAGCCCGATACTGCGCGGCGGTAAGAACATAACTCAACTCGGTGTTGCGACGATTCCAGTAGGTGCCGAAGAGGTCGCCTGCCACATCGATGCACATGATATAGTCGAGGTTGATCTCGTAAGCGGCATTATACTGATCGTAGGTCAAATTGAGTTCATAAGCCATTTTGTCGGTCAGGAACAGTGCCTGCTCGCGAGCCTGGCTATAGCTCATGGCGGCAGCCGATGCCATGACGGCCACTGCGGTGATGAGGGTAAAGATTAAGCGTTTCATCGTTCTACAGTTTTAATGGTTAATAATTCTCGTTCTTTGCCTCTTTGACTCCACAATCACCGCAAGGTTCAATCGCAAAAACTCATTCTTCGACCAAACGCCACAAAACATCGACCAATCTGGACCACATGAGCCATCTTTTCTTGAAAAAGGGGTTGAAATCGGTAGTAATAGAACGATTCCAATGATATTATGGATTTTTTTCAGCAATTCATCTGACAGATTGCAAATTATTTAGTATATTTGCGGGCCGAAAAATGAACATATTCAATAATAATATCTAATAGACTGAACAAAATGGTAAATTTCAAAGATTTCAATTTTGCCGGACAAAAGGCAATCGTGCGTGTGGACTTCAATGTGCCACTGAATGAAAAAGGTGAAATCACCGACGACACCCGCATTCGCGGTGCGCTGCCCACGCTCAAAAAAATATTGGAAGACGGAGGTAGTCTCATCGTCATGTCGCACATGGGCAAGCCCAAAGGCAAAGTGAATCCCAAACTGTCGCTCGGACAAATCGCAAACGCCGTGGCCGCCAAGTTGGATGTGCCCGTCAAGTTTGCGCCCGACTGCGCCAAGGCCAAGGAGGCCGCCGACGCTCTCAAGCCCGGTGAAGTGTTGTTGCTCGAAAACTTGCGTTTCTACCCCGAAGAGGAAGGAAAGCCCGTGGGTGTGGACAAAGAAGACCCTGCTTACTCCGTGGCCAAGAAGGAGATGAAAACCCGCCAAGAATTGTTTGCCAAGACGCTCGCCTCCTATGCCGACGTCTATGTCAACGATGCCTTTGGAACGGCTCACCGCCGCCACGCATCGACTGCCGTCATCGCCGACTATTTCGACGCCGACCACAAGATGCTGGGACTGCTCATGGAGAAGGAAGTTGTTGCCATCGACAACGTGCTCAAGAACGCACAGCACCCCTTCACCGCCATCATCGGTGGCAGCAAAGTGTCGTCGAAACTCGCCGTCATCAAGAATCTGCTCGACAAGGTCGACAACCTTATCATCGGAGGCGGCATGGGCTTCACTTTCATCAAGGCACAGGGTGGACACATCGGCGACTCGCTCCATGAGGACGACCTCATGCCCGAGGCTCTTAGCGTGATGGCCGCGGCCAAGGAAAAAGGTGTGAACCTGAGCCTGTCGGTACAGACCATTGCTGGCGACAAGTTTGAAAACGACGCCAATCGCCAAGCGGTCGACATCTTCAACATCCCCGACGGATGGGAAGGCATGGACGCTGGCGAGAAATCGCTCGAGAACTGGAAGAAAATCATTCTTTCGTCCAAGACCATTTTGTGGAACGGTCCCGTGGGTGTGTTTGAGTTCGAGAACTTTGCACACGGAACTGGCGAAATCGCCAAGTATGTGGCCGAAGCCACCAAGAATGGTGCCTACTCTCTTGTGGGCGGTGGTGACTCGGTGGCAGCAGTCAACAAATTCGGTCTCGCCGACCAAGTGTCCTATGTGTCGACGGGCGGTGGCGCCATGCTCGAGGCCATCGAGGGCAAAGTGCTCCCCGGAGTGGCTGCCATCAAGGGTGAGTAATCATCGACAATCCGTATCATAGAATCGGGCCGGACATTGTTCTGGCCCGATTTTTTTGTCCCGACAACCTCTTTGTCAAATAATTTGTCTATATTTGCAAATAACAACCAACTTACAATACTATGAAACGTATCATCAACCGAGTGTTGCCGCTATTGCTCCTGGCAGTGTTGGGCATCGCCGTTGCTGGTAATGCTCAAGCAGCGAAGAAAACCGGCAAGAAACCCCAAAAAGTCTATTATCTGGTATGTGGCAGTTACTCCACGCTGGAACAAGCCAAACAAGCCTCCGAAAACATGTCGGAAGTGCTGTTCTACCCCGTTTACAAAGCCCAAGTAAAGGGCAAAACGGTCTACCGCTTGTGCTGCGAGTGCTTCTACTCGAAGAAAAAGGCGATGAGTCGTGCCGAAGAACTCAAGTCAATGTTTTTTAGCGAGATGTGGGTTTGGGAATCGAATGGACTGGCCGAGTGTGTGTATGTGCCCACCTCGCCAGCCGATGAGCCGGGTGTCGAGGAAAAGCCTTTGGTGCCACAATGGTAGCCCATGAACAATTAATGCGGACTTGATGGCTTGAGCATCGACCGCAAGTGTTGTTCAAGGATATGGAATGCGGGGCCAACCATGGCATTATGGTCATGGCCCCCTATTTCGTATAAATATGTTTGTGTGTGACCCACCAGTTTCATCATGCGGGCCAGATACTGGTTTTCATCGTATCGACCATAAAGTTCCTGCTCCCGGTCTCCGCAAATGAGCAACAATGGCGGACAATCGCCACGCACCCAGTAGAGCGGTGCCCATTCGTCGATGGTTGGCCGAAGCGGACCGATGTTTTGCATCTTGCGCACGTTGAAATGGGTGATGGCCTGACCGCTGAACGGGGCGCAGAGAAACACCCTGTCGGCATCCTCACCATAGGCCGAAAGCCACGACTTGTTCAGGCAAAGCATCAGTGCCAGATAGCCGCCTGCCGAGTGACCGGTGACCACTACCTTATCTGGGTCACCGCCATAGTCGGCGGCATGCTTGAACACCCAGGACAATGCCTCGGCAGCATCGTCTATCGTCTCATGCACTGTAACATGCGGCAACAGCCGATAGTTGATGCTCACCACCACCCAGCCTTTTTCCTTCAGGCCGTCAGGTATCGACTTATTGCCGGCTTCCAATCCCCCACCATGCATCCACATCACAACGGGCACATCGTGGGCACCTTCGGGATAATAAACATCCAGCAAAAGGCGCTCTTGAGAATATGCGTCGGGCTTGGCTGTATAGCGCACATCTTTGTCCATCTTGTAAGTTTGCGCAGTAGCCCCCAACGCCAATACACACGTGGCACATGCCACCATTAACCATCTCCTCATGTTCATGTCTTGAATGATCGATTCTTTTGTTGATTTCT